>JAQCJL010000012.1 GCA_027593125.1 Pseudomonadota bacterium
ATGACAAAATCAGAAGAAGTCATTACAGGTCGCAATCCATCATCGCCACAGACAATAAGGCCAAGATTATCTGGCGTACTGCGAAGATGTTTGGCAATGATCGCGAAAGAAATGCTCCAGTTTTTGGTGGAATATTGGTGTTGGCAGGATGATCAATAACCGGAATATCTATAACGCCTTGGTTGTTAATTCTCTTGGATGTAAGGGGTATATTTTTTCTGAACGTAGTCGGCATCAAGGATTGATGTGGAATATCAAGCATCTCAGCTAGTTGATAGCGCACATCTTCAGGCAGTCTGACAGGTGAGCGCCGTTCTAAATATTGCTGAAGATATGCATGGTTTCGCCCAAGAGCTAATGACAAGTATTTGAGCGTGAACTGATGTGGTGATTTTGAAATCCCTATCAGAGGCCATTAAGACCGTCAGCAGATCAAAGGGTGCGTTCAGCGGCAAATCTGGCGGCAGCGACCAGTGCTTCTGCTGTGCCATTGGATAAAAATGGCCATGTTTGTGCCAATGCGGCGGCGGCCTCAGCATGTTGTCTTGCTTCTGCTAATGATCGGGTGATGGCATTGTGTTTTTCAAGGATTGCTAACGCTTCCTGAAGATCGCTATCGCCAATCTCGCCTTCTTGCAGGCATTTTCGCCAAAAGCTGCGCTCTGCCTCATCTCCATCTTGCCATGCCAGAATAACAGGCAATGTGATTTTGCCTTCTTTGAAATCATCCCCAACGGCTTTACCCATATCATCACTGCTGGCGGCATAATCCAGCGCGTCATCCGTGATCTGAAACGCGATGCCTAGCGCCATGCCATATGAACGCATATCATCTGAAAGCGCTTTATCCGCACCCCCTATCATTGCTCCGGTTTCGGCAGCGGCGGCAAATAATTCAGCAGTTTTAGCTTCAATGACGCGAAAATAATCAGCTCGAGCAGCGCCGGGGTTTCCGGCCAATAACATTTGCGCAATCTCGCCTTCGGTGATCCGTGCGGCGGCGGCAGCCAGACGCCCTAATACTGTGATCTCACCTGTTTCTACCATCAGCTCAAAGGCACGGGCAAAAAGGAAATCCCCAACCAGAACGCTAGCTTCATTCCCCCAAATCGCACTCGCGGTTTTATTTCCTCGGCGCATATCCGACTCGTCAATAACATCATCATGTAACAAAGTGGCGGTATGAATAAACTCAACCGATGCGGCTAGTCTGGCGGCATTATCCATTTGGTTTTGGGATGCGCCTGCCAATGACGCCCCGGCAAGGGTAAGCATTGGGCGCATTCGCTTTCCCCCGGCAGCAATCAGATGGCTGGCAAGAGTTGGAATCAGGTCGATCTCACTCTGCATTCGCGCAACGATAATGGCATTGGTTGCTTGCATACCCGCTTTGGTAATGGCAATCAGTGGGTCAAGCCCAGCCTGAATTTCAGCCAAGGGTAAGGAAGGATCAGATGATGAAATCACGGCAGAGTTCATAATCGCCAAACTTGCTTTTTTAAGGCATGAAGTCAACACTTTCTGTTCGGGGGTTGCGCATATTTTTGCTAAGGTGGTGGGGCAATGGTATTTTTTCGGTGAAATGATGAAACAACTGCTCTCAATCACAGACCCGGTGCGCATGACCTATCTTGAGGCGCTTCTCAAAGAGGCGGGCATAGCCTTTGTTGTGCATGACAGGAATATTTCGGATTTAATGGCAGGCTCAAATACGCTCTTTCCCATGCGCATCATGGTTGCAGGGGAAGATGCTAATCAAGCTAAGCGTATCTTGACTGAAGCTGGGCAATATTATGACGATTGAGGCACTAACCCGTGACCGTTGGTATGATGGTAACCTTTGGTTAACGCAACCTGCGACGGGGTTTCGCGCCACTAGCGATGCGGTGATGCTGGCTGCTTCTGTTCCTGATGCGGCGGATATCCTTGAACTTGGTGTTGGGGCAGGGGCAGTATTGATGATCTTAGCGCGGCGTCTGATGTCGGCACGCTTGACGGGGGTGGATCACGATCCGGCGATGCTTGATTTGGCCCGGCTTAATGCCAAAGAAAACGGCTTTGCGGATAGGATCACCCTGATTGAGGCTGATGTCACGGCGCCTGATTTTCCCATCCAAGGGGATAGCAAATCATCCGCATCATCAACATCATCAACATCATCAACATCATCCGCATCATTAGCATCGTGGGATCATGTGGTCATGAACCCTCCTTTTAACGACCCTTTATCCAGCTTATCGCCGGGCCAACAGCGCCGGCAGTCTATGGCCTCGGATTATACTTTGCCTTGGATTGGCTGTGCGGCACGCGCGCTTAATCGTCGTGGCGGTTTGACGATGATAGGCAGAGCAGATCAACTTGATCAGATTTTGGCAGCATTAGCAGCACATGATATGGGTGAGACGGTGATCAGGCCAGTTCATTCACGTGCTGATCGTCCGGCGCATCGGGTGCTTATTCGTGCCAGAAAAGGCATGTCAGGGGCGTTGACCTTGCTTCCGCCCTTGATCATGGATAGCGCGGAATATGCTGATCTCGCCCATGGGGGTGTGGTTGCCTTGGTGCAGCCCGGGCGGAAATATGCCGCCCCTCAAAAGGCCAAGCCTTAAACACCCTGATGTCTTGCCAAGCGCAGAGACAAAAGGTATTCATAAAGGATCATGGCAAATATTTTTTCATCTCTTTTTGGGCCTAAGCGACCTGTTGTTCCTGTAATCCCCCTTAATGGGTTGATCATGGCATCATCAGGTGGATTGCGGCGCAGTGGTCTTAATCTGCTTGGGCTATCGCGCTTGCTGGATCAGGCCTTTACCACAAAACGTGCATGTGCGGTGGCCTTGCTGATTAATTCCCCTGGAGGCTCGCCAGTGCAATCCGCCATGATTGCCAATCGTATACGTGAGCTGGCACGAAAGAATGATCTTCCTGTGTTGAGCTTTGTTGAAGATGTGGCCGCTTCAGGCGGGTATTGGCTGGCTTGTGCTGGGGATAAGATTATCGCAAATCCAGCATCAATCGTTGGTTCTATTGGTGTTGTGTCAGCAGGATTTGGGTTTGATCAGGCTATTGCAAAACTAGGCATTGATAGGCGGGTTTATACCGCAGGGGAAAGCAAAGGCATGCTTGACCCGTTCTTGCCAGAAAGGGCTGAAGATATCTCGCATCTCAAAGCTCTTCAGAAAGAAATCCATGATCAGTTCATTGGCATGGTCAAGGCGCGGCGGGGAACACGGCTTAAAGGATCAGATGCGGAGCTGTTTTCTGGTGCCTTTTGGACAGGACAAAAAGCATTGGAATTGGGCTTGGTGGATCGCATTGGTGATGTTCGCCCTGTGCTTCAGGAACAATTTGGGGACAAAGTTCACATTCGCTTAATGACCTTTAAGAAATCTTTGTTTGGACTAAAATCAGGGCAAATGGGGATTGATCAGTCTGACCAGATGGTGGACGCGGCATTGCTAAAACTTGAAGAACGGCTAGAAAGGATGCGATACGGGCTCTGATGTGGGGATTACTTAGTATTCAAAAACTGCTGCTTTTAGCGGTGATTATTGGCGGTGTTTGGATGGCTTTTCGGATCATGGATCGCCGCAAACAATCGCATCATGATGCCTCGACGCCGAAGAAGTCTCGTAAACAACAGGCAAAGCCATTAGACATGGTGTCATGCTCATCTTGTGGGGCATGGGTTTCTATGCCGTGTGAGCGACCTGACTGTCCTATCGAATAAAGACGTTCATTCGCTAAATTTGGCAAGAAAAGACCGGATTCTAGCATTGATCCTAAGACCGCTTTCTACTATGTTGCGCCTAGCGATACGAGGATCCATGCTATGCTTAGCTCAGCCCTAAGTTTTCAACAACTCATTCTGGGATTACAGCAATATTGGGCAAGCCAAGGATGCGTGATTTTACAGCCCTATGACATGGAGGTTGGCGCCGGAACATTTCATCCTGCGACTACCCTGCGCGCATTAGGCCCTGATGAGGTTTGGCGTGCTGCTTACGTGCAACCGTCTCGGCGCCCTACCGATGGCCGTTATGGGGATAACCCAAATCGGCTTCAGCATTATTACCAGTTTCAGGTGATCCTAAAACCCTCACCTCATAACAGCCAAGAGTTATATCTCAATTCGCTCAAAGCGATTGGTCTTGATCCAATGATGCATGATATTCGGTTTGTTGAAGATGACTGGGAATCTCCTACCCTTGGGGCGGCTGGCCTTGGCTGGGAGGTATGGTGCGATGGCATGGAGGTAACGCAGTTCACCTATTTTCAACAAGTAGGCGGTATTGATTGCTCTCCAGTTCCCGTGGAATTGACTTACGGTCTAGAACGGTTGGCAATGTTTATTCAGGGCGTTGATAATGTCTATGATCTTGATTGGGATGGTGTGCCCAAGGATCAAGGCGGTAAAGTTTATGGTGATATTTTTCATCAGGCTGAACGCGAGTTTTCACATTATAATTTTGAGCGTGCGAACACAGATATTCTGTTTCGTCACTTTGATGAAGCTGAAGCAGAATGCCAATCCTTACTTTCAGGTGATATGGCCTTACCCTTACCCGCCTATGATCAGTGTATGAAAGCCAGCCATGTGTTTAATCTGCTGGATGCGCGCGGGGTAATTTCGGTGGCAGAAAGACAGCGTTTTATTGGCCGTGTGCGTGCCCTTGCTGTCGGTTGTTGTGAGGCATGGGTCGCTAGCGCAAAGGATAACACCAATGGCTGAACTGTTTGTTGAGTTTTTTGGCGAAGAAATCCCAGCGCGAATGCAAAGCCGAGCAGAAGAGCATTTGTCACATGCACTGGCCAAAGCCTTGCAAGATCATCAGCTTGGCGGTGTTTTGATCCGGTCATGGTCAGGCCCGCGCCGATTGGCGGTGGGGTTTGGTGATGTTACGACTGAACAATCTGATCAGACGATAGAAAAGCGAGGCCCTAGGGTTGGTGCACCAGATCAGGCGGTGGAAGGGTTTTTATCTTCAGCTGGAATAACCCGTGATCAGCTGGAAACAAGAGAAACGGCAAAGGGCGCGTTTTATTTTGCCATGATCCATCAGCCTGGCCAACTCACCGCAGATATTTTGCCGGATGTGATCAACACTATCATTGCCCAGTTTCCATGGGCAAAAAGCCAGCGCTGGGCCAAGACACAGGCCAGTTGGGTGCGTCCTCTTCACCGCATCAATGTGTTGTTAGATGGTAAGCCAGTTAAGGGGTATTGTGATCTTGGCGGCAACGAAGGGATAAGCTATGGCGAGTTAAGCTATGGGCATCGTTTCCTTGCTCCTCAAGACATCAGCCTTAACAGCGATAATCAGATTTCAGATAGTTATGATGCGACACTGGCAAAGCATTTTGTTATGGCGCATCGCGGGGTGCGGCAGGCAGAGATTGTTCGTCAGATTGATAGCCTTGCCAAAGCATCTGGATTTCAGATTGTTGAGGACGAAGGGCTTCTTCAAGAAGTCACAGGATTAGTGGAATGGCCGCACGCGGTGATGGGTCAAATTGAAGACGATTTTATGTCTTTGCCTGGTGATATTCTGGTCTTGACGATGCGCAGCCACCAGAAATATTTTGCCTTAACTGATGCCTCAGGGAAATTGGCGCCTGCCTTTATTACCATTAGCAATATGGCTGCTGATCAGGATCGTGATGAAATGATCCGCATTGGAAATGAGAGGGTGTTGCGCGCGCGGTTAAGTGATGCCAGATTCCTTTGGGATCAAGATCGCGCCATTAGCCTTAACGCACATTCTGATAAACTCTCTGGCATGGCTTATTTTGATGGTCTGGGCACGGTTCTTGATCGGGTTGATCGGATTGTTAAAATTGCGGCACAATTAGCTGATCAAATCCCTGACTTACCTTCAGACAATCTAACCGTCGCCGCTCGCCTATGTAAGGCTGATTTGGTTACAGGTACGGTGGGCGAGTTTCCAGAATTGCAGGGCATCATGGGTGGTCATTTGGCACTAGCCGAGGGATTAGGTGAGGGCATATCTACCGCTATTTCTGAACATTATAAACCCGTGGGCTCAGGGGATCATATCCCGTCAAGTTCATGGGGCAGGCGCTTGCCCTTGCGGATAAGCTAGATATGCTAACCAGTTTTTTTGCGATCGGAAAAAAACCATCGGGATCAGGTGACCCGTTTGGCTTGCGGCGAGCCGCATTAGGCATCATTCGCATTCTGGATGAGGCAGAAGTTCATCTTGATCTAGCCCCACTTCTTGGCAAAGCCAAAGATGAGCTGATCTCTTTTCTGGTTGATCGTCTTCATGTCTATTGCCGGGATAAAGGCATCAGATATGATATTGTTCGCGCTGTGATAGAAACGGATCTCTCTAACCATCAAGGCAGGTTTGACGTTCTGGCGCTAATCAGACGGCTTGAGGAAACGAGCCGCTTTCTTGATAGTGAAAATGGCAAAGCTTTGATGTCAGGATGGCGGCGCGTCAATAGCATCCTTGAAAGCGAGCGTAGCAAATCCAAAACGCTTACAGTTGATGCTGTTGATCCGTCACATTTTGCTGACCCAACCGAAGCAATTCTGTTTGATGCTGCTAAAGCCCTAGATCATGCCAGTGAGGCTGATGATAAAACCCGGCTTTCCGCTATGGCAAATATGACAGGGCCAATCCATGAGTTTTTTGAGGCAGTTAAAGTGAACGATGATGATCCAGCGGTTCGTCAAAACCGTCTTAATCTGTTGGCAGGGATTGATCAGGCGATGCTGGATTTTGCCGATTTTCGGGTTATCGAAGGTTAAAGGGATTTGCTTTGAGCAAGGTAATGGGGGGTGGCTATGTCGAAATGGGTTTATAGTTTTGGTCAAAGCTTGACTGAAGGGTCCGCCAACGATCGCAATCTGTTGGGCGGCAAAGGGGCTAATCTGGCAGAAATGAGCAGCATAGGCTTGCCGGTACCGCCAGGCTTTACCCTCTCAACTGAGGTTTGCACGTGGTTTTATGACAATGGCCGTAGCTATCCCTCAGAATTAAAAGATCAGGTCAACGCTGCTATTGCGCGCCTAGAACAAGAAACTGGGATGGGCTTTGCCAATCCTGAAAATCCACTGTTGTTGTCGGTGCGATCAGGCGCTCGTGCCTCTATGCCAGGGATGATGGATACGGTGCTAAACCTTGGGCTTAACCGCGCAACCGCTGAAGGGCTAGCCAAGCGATCAGGGGAAAAGCGGTTTGCATGGGATTCGTTTCGCCGATTTATTCAGATGTATAGCGATGTTGTGATGGATGTTGATCACGGCCTGTTTGAAGATGCCCTAGAGGATATGAAGGCGGTACGCGGATATGTTGAAGATACTGACCTGAGCGGTGATGATTTTGAAACTCTGGTCGAACAGTATCTGGCTATTGTTCAAGAAGAAAGCGGCGAGGCGTTTCCCGAAGACCCGCATGAACAGTTATGGGGGGCGATAGGTGCTGTTTTTGGCAGTTGGATGAATGCTCGTGCAATGACATATCGTCGGCTTAATAACATTCCTGCTGAATGGGGTACCGCAGTTAACATTCAGGCTATGGTGTTTGGCAATATGGGTGATGATTGCGCCACAGGCGTGGCGTTTACGCGCAATCCGTCCACGGGTGCGAATGTGTTTTATGGTGAGTTTCTGATCAACGCCCAAGGTGAAGATGTGGTGGCTGGTATCCGTACTCCGCGCAACCTGACCAAGCGTGAGAGAGAGGAAAGCGGGTCTGATCAGCTTTCTATGGAAGAAGCCATGCCAGAGGTGTTCACACAGCTTTGCGATGTTAGGCAGAAATTGGAAACCCATTACCGCGATATGCAGGATATTGAGTTCACCATTCAGCAAGATAAACTCTATATGCTTCAGACACGATCGGGAAAACGCACAGCAGAGGCCGCGTTACGGATGGCGGTGGAAATGGCGGAAGAGGGATTAATTACCCGGGATGAGGCAATTTTGCGTGTCAATGCGTCATCGCTAGATCAGCTGCTGCATCCGACCCTTGATCCAAAGGCAGACAAAACCATGTTTTTGCGCGGGCTTCCGGCATCACCCGGTGCAGCATCAGGCAAAGTTGTTCTTACCGCAGATAAAGCTGAGGAAATGGCCTTAGCTGGTCACAATGTGATCTTGGCTCGCGTGGAAACCAGCCCTGAAGATATTCATGGAATGCACGCGGCAACCGGCATCCTTACCGCACGTGGCGGTATGACTAGCCACGCGGCCGTGGTAGCGCGCGGTATGGGTCGCCCTTGTGTGTGCGGGGCAGGAGAGATGATTGTTGATGCTGAAGAAGGCGTCATTAAAGTTGGCCCTCATAAGATCAAAGAAGGCGATATCATCACCCTTGATGGCGGTGTTGGTGAAGTCTATTTGGGCGAGGTGGCAACGATACAACCACAACTTTCGGGGGTGTTCGGCACTTTGATCGGATGGGCAGATGAGGTGCGGCGCATGAAAATTAGGGCAAATGCGGAAACCCCACTTGATGCCAAAATGGCGCTTGATTTCGGGGCCGAAGGGATAGGCCTAAGCCGGACTGAACACATGTTCTTTGATTCTGACCGGATTGTTGCTATGCGCGAAATGATCATAGCCAATGATACCGAAGGCCGCCAAAAGGCTTTAGATAAACTTTTGCCCATGCAACGGCAGGATTTTATTGCTTTATTTGAGATTATGAAAGGCCTGCCAGTGACAATTCGGTTGCTGGATCCTCCTCTCCATGAATTTTTGCCGCACCATCATGACGATATGGCCGAGGTGGCAAAGCAATCTGGGGTAAGCTTGGAGGAGGTGCGGGACCGGTCAGCAAAACTGCGTGAACTAAACCCTATGCTCGGGCATCGGGGATGCCGTCTTGCAATCACTTATCCAGAAATTTGTGCCATGCAAGCGAGAGCCATTTTTGAGGCAGCAACTCATATCACAAAAGAGACGGGCGAGAAGGTCGATGTTGAAGTCATGATACCTCTTGCCGCAACAAGACGAGAGCTTGAGATTTGCCGCAAGATCATTGATGACACGGCAGAAATTGTTAAAACAGAAACTGGTCAGCCTCTGACTTATATGGTTGGAACAATGGTGGAATTGCCGCGGTCTTCTCTGATTGCAGATGACTTAGCGGTTGAAGCGGAGTTTTTCTCATTCGGGACGAATGATTTAACCCAAACAGCACTAGGGATCAGCCGTGATGATGCTGGGCAATTTTTGCGCGAATATGCTGATGCTGGGATTTATCCGCGTGATCCCTTTATTACGATTGATGTTGAAGGCGTTGGTGCACTTGTTCAGATGGGCTGTGATAAAGGACGCCAGCAACGCCCCGGAATTAAACTTGGTGTTTGCGGTGAACATGGCGGCGATCCAGATTCCGTTGATTTCTTTGAAGAATGCGGTTTGGATTATGTGTCGTGTTCGCCTTATCGTGTGCCGGTAGCGCGGCTTGCTGCGGCGCAGGCAACAATCCGGCGCCGTTAGGCCGCAACCCCAGCATAAAGATTAACAATTCTCATCTGATGAAAAGAAGCCTGACATGTTCCTCATGCCAGGCTTCTCTTTATTTGAAATAAGATTTCAGTCTGATGACAGATGAACCAGAAAGTTATTCTTTGGTCACTTTCTTGGCTTTGCTGCTAGCGCTATTGTCAAAGGTTGAAATATCAATTTTGCGCGGCTTCATAGCTTCTGGAACTTCGCGCTGAAGTTCAACATGAAGCAGGCCATTTTTCATGCTTGCACCAACGACTTCAATGAAATCCGCAAGCTGAAATCTACGCTCAAAATTGCGACCAGCGATACCGCGATAAAGATAGGTATTAGCCTTATTGGTCTGTTCATCTTGCTTGCCACGAACAATCAGCATCTGGTCATGTACAGTGACATCAATATCTTCTTCACCAAAACCAGCAACCGCCATGGTGATGCGGTAATGATTGTTGCCACTCTTTTCAATATTGTAAGGTGGCCAGTTTGATTGACTGTCCAGATTGCTGCCCGTCATCAACGAGTCAACAAGGTTTGCCATGCGGTCAAAACCAATAGCGGAACGAAATACAGGGGTAAGATCAAGTGCGTTCATAATGCATCCTCCTTCAAGCAATGCCATCTGCCCAATCACACAAATTGAGCAGAACATATGGTTACATATGCGTTCAGTCGGCACTGATGTCATAATGCGACCATCAGAACCTATGACGCCGTTGGTACCATGATGGCTACCAACATGACTTATGTAATAAGCTGAATTATGATTTCAAGAGGAAGACAGGAAATCGAGCAGTGATTATTTGCTGCCTAGACCTGCAAAGCGCTTGTTAAAGCGAGCAACCTGACCACCAGCATCTAGGATACGGTGCTGACCAGTCCATGCTGGGTGTGATTTTGGATCAATATCCAAACGCAGAACATCACCTTCTTTGCCCATGGTCGAACGGGTTTCGTACTCTGTCCCATCGGTCATGACAACCTTGATCATATGGTAATCTGGGTGGATATCCTTTTTCATCGTCACGATCCTTGTCACAATTTTCTGTCTTTTCTTCGGTGATATTCCGATAAGACCTTCGTCAGACCGGGGTTATAGCCAAATCATGGCCAGTACGCAAGTCAAAACTGTGATGCTCCTGCGACCAATTATCTTTTGCCTTTTTAAGGAAAACAGTTCAGATATGCGAGTATGTCTGAACATACAGAACATAACACAAATAAAGGGCATACTGGGGTCTTGGCTTCGGTGCGCATTTTCTGGCCGTGGATCAGACCACACCGCAAGCACATTCTGTTAGCAATGCTGTCGATTTTGCTGGTGGCGGTTGCCTTGTTGTCGCTTGGCCGCGGCATCGCTCATCTTGTGGATTCGGGTTTTGGAAATGGGGACAATCAGCATCTTAATCAAGCGGTGCTGATCTGTGTTGGGATTACCTTTTTTCTAGCCCTAGGCAGTTATTTAAGGACTGTGCTGATTAATCGTGTGGCAGAACGGGTGATCGCTGATATTCGCAAAGCTATGTATCGGCATATGATGTCTTTATCGACCGCGTGGTTTGAAGAAAAAAGAACCGGTGATCTTATCTCAACCTTTTCAACTGACACCACGATGATTCAGTCGATTTTGGCATCAAGTATGTCAATGGCGGCACGCAACATTATTCTGTTGTTTGGCGGCTTGATCATGGTGATTTTGACCTCACCAAAATTGACGTTGGTGATCCTGGGGGTTGTCCCATTGGTTGTGATACCATTGGTGGTGGTGGGGCGGATGCTTCGCCGGCAATCGCGTATTGCCCAAGATCGAATTGCTGATCTATCAGTTGAAGTCGAAGAGAGTCTGTCAGCGATTGATGATGTTCTTGCTTTTAGCCGAGGTGAGGCCATGATCAAACGCTTTGATGCGGCAGCAGAGGCCAGTTTCACCGCATCACGCCAACGGATTTTGTTGCGCGGTATCATGAGTGGAATGGTTATTTTTCTGGTTTTCGCTGCGATCACTTTTATTCTTTGGCTAGGTGGACTTGATCTTCTCAAAGGAGAGATCAGCGCAGGAGAATTGTCTGCATTTGTGTTTTATGCGGCGCTTGTGGCAACTTCGGTGGGTGCGCTTTCTGATATTGGGGGGGAATGGCAGAGGTTAGGCGGCGCAGCTGAGCGTATTGCAGATTTGTTAACTCAGTCTAACCGTCTTAATGAACCTCAAACCCCTATTTCTTTCCCAGCGCCTCCGTCATCTTCCTCAGGCAAGGGTGAGGACTATATCCATTTTGAAAACCTGCGCTTTAGCTATCCTGCGCGTCAGAATCAGCGATCATTGGACGGCATTGATGTTGCTATCCGGCGCGGCGAAAATATCGCTATTGTAGGTGAGAGTGGGGCAGGAAAAACCACTATCCTGAAAATGTTGCTTAGGCTCTATGATCCGGATGAAGGCCGTATCGCAATTGGCGGCGTGGATCTCAAAGAGATGGGAATTGCAGATTTACGGCGGCATATCGCGGTTGTTCCCCAAATGGCTTCTCTGTTCTCATCTTCTGTTTATGACAATATAAGTTTCGGTTTGCCGGATGCGCCGCGTGAAGCTGTGTATAAGGCGGCAAGTGAGGCTTTTGCCGAGGATTTTATAAGCGCCTTGCCTCTTGGTTATGACACAATGATTGGAGAAAAAGGCATTCAGCTTTCTGCAGGTCAGCGGCAGCGCATTGCTATTGCCAGGGCGTTGTTGCGCGATGCTCCGATCCTTTTGTTGGATGAAGCCACCTCATCCCTAGATTCCGCCTCTGAGCAAAAGGTTCAGGCAGCGCTGGCAAGGCTCATGGAAAATAGGACAACGATTGCCATTGCTCACCGGCTTTCTACGGTGATTAGCGCCGATCGGATATTAGTGATGGATAACGGCAAGATAGCTGCAACCGGAGATCATGAAACCTTGTTAGCGACCTCGCCACTTTATCATCACTTGGCCTCACTGCAATTCATGACAGGGTCAGATTAAGGATTTGCGCTCAAATAGTTGCCCCAGAGAAAAATGTTTCTATTGGGATCCGAAATTTCAATCTGACCTCTTGCGGCTTCCCTAGAATTAGAGGGAGTTTCCTCCATAAGCAAAGTGGCCTTATCCACAATTTCAATATGATCATCTGGCGTTCTGAGAACCATATTGGCATCGGCCAAGGAATAGTTGTAATCAATACCATAGAGAAATTGGTTGATTGATCCGGTTAGCGTTACCCCGTGTTCATCATCCCTAAGGGCGATTTGGTCTAACGCAAAATGACGGTTATCAAGATCAATGGAAATCTTAGTTACCCCCCTCAATTGCGCGTTTTCACATAGGCCCGAACAATGCAAATGCATTTGCCCTGCCATATCAAACTTTCTAAAATTACCTTGATCAATTTTAAGGGCCGTATTTATAGATTTATCAGATGTGGTGATATCGGTATCTTTGGATAAATTCTGGGCTATCATGGCATTAAGCCTAGCGCGGATTTCTTGGTCTAACTGAAAATGCAATTTGGGAAACAAGACATTATGATCTTGGTGTGCAGAAATAGGGGTGTAATCTGCACGAAGATCATGAGCCGCCCTATTGCATCCTGCTAGGGTTATGATCAGTAACCCTAGACAGATACAACGAACGTTCATTGCTATCCTTGGGTATAATCTCTTATCCTAAGGAGTCTGCCCCTTTGTCACGCGGCTTGTCAATTTGAATTCAATACGCCGGTTTCGTGCTCTTGCTACATCATTTTGACCGGGATCAATGGGCTGAAACTCGCCATAACCTGTTGCTGCCAGCCGTTTAGGATCAATGCCTTGTTCCACCAAATAGCGCAAAACCGAAAGTGCGCGCGCGGTCGAAAGGTCCCAGTTATCCCTATAAATATTGGTTTTGATAGGCAGATCATCGGTGTGACCATCAATCTGTAAAATCCATTCGATATCATCGGGAATTTGATCTGTTAATTCCTTTAACGCCATAGCCAGGTTATTAAGTTGAGCTTGGCCTTCTGAACCAATATCAGCAGACCCTAGGGTGAATAAAACTTCAGACTGGAAAACAAAGCGATCACCGACAATGGTAATATCTGTTCGACCTTGCAGAATGTCTCTTAGCCGTCCAAAAAACTCAGATCTAAAGCGGCTCAGCTCTGCCACTTTGCTTGATAACGCTTCATTTAATTGCCGGGTCAGATTTACGGAAACTTCTTTAGCTTGCCGCGCCTCTTCGGTTTTTTCATCTAACAAGGCTTGCAGGTTTTCCAACCGTTCACGCAAAGCCATCATAGCCGTGGTCATTTGCAACACTTCATTTCGACTGGCGTAAAGTTCTTTTTTACTGTCGTCGCGTTCCGCCATAAGTTGAGTGATATTTTCTTCTAAACGCAACAACCTTTCTTCAAGCGTGCTGATGTCGTTTTGGGCTTTGACCTCAGCAGTTTCTGCGGCCTCCGCACGGGCGGTAATATTGGCGAGATTGGCCTGCAATTCAGCAACCCGATCAAGCAAAAGATCGCGCT
This sequence comes from Pseudomonadota bacterium, assembly GCA_027593125.1. Taxonomy (GTDB): domain Bacteria; phylum Pseudomonadota; class Alphaproteobacteria; order Puniceispirillales; family UBA1172; genus UBA12202. Next base: position 14,014 of record JAQCJL010000012.1, read on the forward strand.
CGGCTAGCAGCTTAGCTTTTTCTGCTTCAAGGCTATCCCTTGCCACAGTTAAGGTATCTCTATCAGAGGCAAGGGCATCTCGCTCAGCTAGTGCGGCGAGTTTTTCATCTTTGAGTATGATCAGGGCTTGTTCCATAGCAGCAAGCCGGTCTTCAAGCGTAAGTGTTTCTTGGCGAGAGACATCAAGCGCTGCCAGCAATTGTTGGCGTTCTATGGCTAGAGCATCAGCCTCTTGGCGTTCCATATTGAGAAGCCCGGATAGTTCAATAATCTCTGCCCTCAGTTCAGCCATGGTTGCATCTTGTCCATAGAGCCGTTGAGCCAGATTAATCTGAACCAGAAAAAACACCATCAGAACAAAGATGATGACCATCAATAAGGTTGCTAGACCGTCAACAAAACCTGGCCAAATCAGACTTTGGTCGCGCATAGATGAAGTGCGGCGAGCAAGAGCCATTAATTTGCCTTTCGGGAAATCGCAGCAATAGCGCGAGACAAGGCGCGCAATTCTGTGGTCATCGCATCAATCATATCTTTGCGGTCGGTCGTCATATTCTGAGCTAATAAACCGAGCGATTGTTGAAGGTTTTCTAAGCCTTCAGCAACCATATGATATTGATCTTGTTGCTGGCGCATACTGGCAAGGGTACGGTTAAGCTCTTGAAGGGTGGCAAGAGTTTGACTGCGTTCTTGATCCGATTTGCTGATATGCCGGGTTAATTCCAGCATGCGGTCAGCCGCTTCCTCTGATAGTCCCATAGATACTGCTGGATCAAGACCATCACCACCACTATCACTAAACCGCGCCATGGTGGACAGCCAATCTTCAAGATCGGAATAAAACCGGCTTGATGCTTGTCCTAATTGTAAATCTAGAAAGCCCAAGACTAGTGACCCTGCCAATCCAAACAGCGATGAAGAAAACGCCGTGGCCATTCCATCAAGAGGAGCATCAAGGCCTGTTTTAAACTCTTGCATCAATTTGCCAAAATCAGGGGTTTGCGTATCAATGCCGCCAACCACCGCACCTACTGCTTGGATGGTTTCTAACAAACCCCAAAATGTACCTAACAGGCCAAGAAACACCAAAAGACCAATCATGTAGCGTGAAATTTCACGGCTTTCGTCTAGCCGAACTGCTACACCATCCAAGACTGATCGAAGGCTTTGGGCTGAAAACCGATTGTTGAGCCGATCAGGATCAGAAAAAACAACAGCAACAGTGGCGAGCAGGCTTGGTTTTTGCGCGCGGCTATGATGCATAGGCCCATTGCCACTAAGCCCAGCACGCATAGCGATCATCCAGCGGTATTCAGGAAGCAGCTTAGTCGTCTGCCTGAAAACAAAGACAATACCCACAATTAGCGAAAACAGAATAATGCTATTAATGACGGGATTGCCTAGAAAGGCGAATTTGAGAGGGGTGTAAAGCAATCCCCCTAAGGTTCCTATTATCGCCAGGAAAACTACCATGCGGATAATATATCGGGTTGGATAACGCATTATCACCTCCTATGAAACCAACTGCCCTTCGACTGATCCACCTAGAGTGGAGAGGTTTTAGGCCTGTCGATCATTATAGCAGATAATTTTAGGCAAGAATGTGATGATAATGGTTTTATTTTTCGCGGCTGGATTTGAGCAATTTCAACAGCCCGGAGTGCATACTGCTGTTTCCTGCCACGATATTGCCTGATTCAAGCACTTTGCTTCTTGCCTGATGGTCAGAAACCATGCCCCCAGCTTCACGAACAATCAAAACCCCTGCGGCAATATCCCAAATTTCTAAGCCATGTTCCCAAAAGCCATCAAATCGTCCTGCCGCCAGCCATGCCAGATCAAGCGCTGCTGATCCAAAACGGCGAATCCCAGAGGTGGTCGCCATGATGGCACGCAATTCGTTCAAATACTTGTCATGATCTTGCTGGTCACCGCGACCCATGAATGGGATGCCTGTTGCGATCAGGGCATCACCCATGTTTTTGCGCCCAGCAACCCGAATACGGCGATCATTCAGAAACGCACCTTTGCCAGCCTCAGCAAAGAAAAACTCATTTCGGATTGGATCAAGAATACCGCCAGCAACTATCTTGCCGCCTTGCTTTACTGGTTTATCAATTGCTGCGATAGATATGGCAAATTGCGGAATGCCATGAAGGTAGTTAGTTGTGCCATCCAGCGGATCAATGATCCATGATGGTCCATCACTTTCAGAGGGGGCAATAACGCCGCCTTCTTCCATAATAAAACCCCATCCCGGGCGCGCCTTGGATAATTCTCCAACCAAGATTTTTTCAGCGTCAGTATCAGCGTTTGACACAAAATCAGCAGCGCCTTTGCGTGACACTTGCAGATTTTCAACCTCACCGAAATCTCGGATAAGCCCTCGCGCAGCACGTTCAGCAGCACGCCATATAACATTGATAAGCGCGGATTGCGCCATGGTCTTATCCTTTCAACACTTGCTCAAAGCCAGAGACATTGCTCTAACCAAAATTCCAAATGAAAGCATCCTAGGGCTTATGCCAAAAACCAGGTTAGTCCTTGGCTCGTTCCACATAACTGCCATCTTCTGGCTTGATAACAATACGCGTGCCTGCCTCAATATGGGGCGGTACCATCACTTTAATTCCGCCATCAACCATAGCAGGTTTATAACTGGATGATGCTGTCTGCCCTTTTACCACCGCGTCTGCCTCAAGCACTTCTACCACAACGGTATCTGGCAATTGAATGGAAATAGGCTCAGCTTCATGGCTGTTGATCGTAACTGTCATACCATCTTGCAAGTAAACGGCCTGTTCGCCCACCATATCAGATGGCACCTCCACTTGCTCAAAACTGGTTTGATCCATAAACACCAGTTTATCATCTTGCTCATAAAGGAATGTGGCTTCAGATTCTGTCAAAATTACGCGTTCGACCGTTTCGGATGACCGAAAGCGTTCATTTAATTTTGTCCCATCACGGATATCACGCAGTTCTACCTGTGCAAAGGCGCCGCCCTTACCAGGTTTGACATGGGAAATTTTTACCGCCACCCAGAGCCGTTTGTTGTGTTCAATAACATTTCCGGGGCGAATGGCGTTGCCGTTTAACTTCATGATTTTGCCCTATGCCTTACCTTTGTAGATATCAATAATACTGTTCAGCAGTTGCAAGGCTTCTTCGCGTGGCCGCTGAAAGGTATTTCTGCCAATGATTGACCCTGTGGCGCCACCATCTCTTAACTGCCGGATTTCGTCAAGCAAACCTTGAGTGTCCTTGGCTGCACCGCCTGAAAAGACAACCATTCTGCGACCATTAAAACAGCTTTGCACAATATGTTGGATACGTTCAGCAAGGGTTGATGATGCGATATTTTGCTTTTCATAAACAGCCTTGGCCGCATCTTGTTCAACAAAGGCGGTTGGCGGTTTTACTTTAATGATATGCGCCCCTAACAAAGCTGCCATATGCGCCGCGTAAGCGCAGATATCAAATCCGGTTTCCCCATCTTTGCTAAGCGCCCCACCACGTGGGTAAGACCACAACACCACAGCTAGCCCAAGGGCTTTGGCTTCGGCAGTCATTTCCTGGAACTCTGTCATCATGTCAAAAGCAGCGTCGGACCCGGGGTAAATGGTATATCCAATTGCGCTACACCCAAGCCGCAGGGCTTCGCTGACAGACCCGGTGATTGCCTGACTAGGTGCTGTTCCCCCTTGGGCAAGTGAGTTTGACGAATTGACTTTCAGAATAGTCGGGATTTGCCCGGCAAAGGTATCTGCGCCAGCTTCAAGCATTCCAAGTGGTGCGGCATATGCTGAAAGCCCAGCGTCAATAGCAAGTTGATAATGATAATGCGGGTCATAGGCGGATGGATTAGGGGCAAAACTGCGCGCTGGGCCATGTTCAAAACCTTGATCAACAGGCAGGATAACCAGCTTTCCTGTGCCACCTAACTTGCCCTGCATCAGAATCCGAGCCAGATTGGCTTTAACCCCGGGGCTGTCAGATTCGTAAAAATCCAGAATGCGGCGTACGTTTCTGGTAATTTTCATGATGCTATGCCTCCTATTCACATGACCACATCGTCATAGACCAAAAATACGCGCTGGCGTCAATCGGCACAGGGCTTTAACAGGTCTTTTTTTAATTAAAGGAAGCTCTTTTTTTAGTAAAGCCATGATGGAGCATTGACGCAGGCTTGCTAAACTCTCTATTCTGATCTTAATATAATTAAGGCAAGTAAATATCAGTAGATTAACCATATTTCTGGTTTTATGATTTACTAAAGAGTAAGGGCAATACGTGCGATGACCAGCAGGTTAGAACAAGCGATAGGGCGGCTTAGCCAAGCGGTTGGCGAAATCGAAGACCATCTCGCAAAAATGCCTTCGGGATCGGTATTATCCTCTGCTTCTGTCTCTGATATTGCACCTCCTAGCGATTCGCTAAAAAAAGAAATTAAGGACATCGAAGCTATGATGAGTGAGGCAATTGCCATTCTGGAACAAAACGCCTCGGGGGAAAAGTAATCCATGGCGGAGGCCAGAGTAACCGTAACGATTAATGGTCAAAATTATCCTCTGGCGTGCCAGCCGGGTGAAGAAGATCATATTCGCGCCTTAGCGGCTCGTCTTGATGAATATTCAAGGCAGATCGCTGCCTCCGGGGGGTCAATTAACGAATCTCGTTTGCTGGTTATGGTTGGGCTCATCATGGCTGACCGTTTGCATGAGCTTGAAAAAGGAACTTTGGCCTCTGTTAATGTGGCAGAGTCTCCTGCACCTGCTCCTGCCCTCTCCGATGAGAAGAGCGATACGCTTGCCGCTAGCATCGAAGACCTAGCCTTGCGCATGGAACAACTTGCATCTCAACTCAAGGCGCATTAAATCATATCTTGTAGCTGGGGTATTCGTCAGATCAATTGATCCCTGGGGCCATACCATTACTCTAGGGAGTTGCCGCTGTTCAGGCCCAGGTCTGATTATTGTGACGCCCACCTGCTTTGCAGGTCACAGAGGATAATAGTATCAACGGTACTTTGGCTACACTATGCTTTGTTGGCCCATTCCTGTCTCGCTCAATGCATTTAGTTCCTGAGGTCTTACTCTTTTAAATTGGAATTCCCATGATGATGTCACTTGATGAGAAAAAGGCAGAGCTTAGGAAACAACAAGCGGCAAAACGCGGCGTGTTGAAATCTGATTATCCTAACGCTTCTCAAGGGCTGATTAATGGTGGTGTTCAGATGTTGGCACTCTCAGCGGCCTATCTGAAAAATGAGCCGCTGATGATCGCAGGTTACTGGCCTATCCGATCGGAAATTGACCCGTTGCCAATGATGCGGATGCTAGCAGATCAAGGTATTGCGACCTGTTTGCCGGCAACGCCTAAACCCGGGACACCCCTGATCTTTCACCAATGGCAGGTGGGTGATCCTCTGGTAGATGGTCTTTATGGCACATCGGAACCTGCTGCTTCGGCGCCAATAGTCATACCAAATGTTATTTTGGCGCCGCTTTTAGCTTTTGATCAGGCGTGTTATCGGCTTGGTTATGGGGGTGGCTTTTATGATCGGTCGCTGGCAGAAATTAGAGCAATCAAAGGTAAATCAGTTATTGCCATAGGGCTTGCTTATGCTGGCCAGCAGATTGACACTGTACCGACAGGGCCGCATGATGCCGCCCTTGATGGGGTGCTGACCGAGGCAGGCTTGATAGAAAGGCGAACATAGTGCGGGTGTTGTTTTTAGGTGATGTGGTTGGTCGCCATGCACGGCAGTTGGTGATGGACAGTCTGCCGGGGTTGAGACAAGAGCTTTCCACCGATTTTATTATCGTTAATGTTGAAAACGCGGCTGGTGGGTTTGGTATTACCCCGGATATTGCTGATGGATTTTTAGCTGCTGGCGCAGATGTAATGACCACGGGTAACCATGTTTGGGATAAGCGTGAGATTTTTGCTTATATCGACCAACAGCCTAGGTTGATCCGGCCAACTAATATGCCTGAGGGGACCCCGGGGCAAGGCATGACAACTGTCACCAATGCCAAAGGCCAATCCTTGACGGTTATCAATGCTATGACCAATTTGTTTATGGCCCCAACAGAACCCATGTTTCCTGCGATAAAGGCGTGTTTAGCCAAGAACAAATTAAAACGCGATACTGATGCTATTGTGATTGATGTTCATGGTGAGGCTACAAGCGAGAAAACAGCAACAGGATTTTATGTTGATGGCCTAGTCTCAATGGTGGTGGGGACGCATACCCATGTGCCTACTGCAGATCACCGGATTTTGCCAAGCGGAACGGCGTTCATGACTGATGCGGGAATGTGTGGCGATTATACATCGGTGATTGGCATGATACCCGAAGCCGCCATTGGCCGTTTTACAGGTGATGATAAAAGCAAATTAGGGGTTGCGATGGGGGCGCCAAGCCTTTCAGGGGTGTTTGTTGTCACGGATGACGATACAGGCCTTGCCAAAAGCATATCCCCATTTCGCCGTGGGGGAACCCTCGCAGCTATTGATCCGGTGCCACTGACATCCTAGGTCTTGATATCACAGCAAACAAAAAGCATAGAGACTGGCAAAATGACAGCATACCGTATATAGTGTTGTCTTTAGAATAAAACACCATATTCACGAAAAGCGAGCGGATCAATGGCAGGGCATTCCAAATTCAAAAATATTATGCACCGGAAGGGCGCACAAGACGCAAAACGGGCAAAAAAATTCACTCGCCTGATTAAGGAATTAGTGGTTGCCGCAAAGAGTGGCACAGACCCCGAGGCAAACCCAAGATTGCGAACAGCCTTATTGGCGTGCCGATCAGCGAATATGCCAAAGGATAACATTGAAAGGGTATTGAAAAAGGCTGAGGGTGGAGATTCCGAACAATATGATGAAATTCGTTATGAAGGTTATGGCCCCGGCGGTGTAGCTGTGATTGTGGAGGCTTTGACTGATAATCGCAATCGCACCGCATCCGAGGTTCGCGCCACTTTTGGTAAGTTTGGTGGCAATCTGGGCGAAACAGGAAGCGTGAATTTCATGTTTGATCGGGTGGGTCAGATTATCTATCCCGCCGATGCCGCAGGGGACGAGGCTATGTTTGAAGGCGCGCTTGAGGCTGGCGCCGATAATGTGGAAAGTGACGAAAATGGCCATGAAGTTACCACCGCAGTTGAAGATTTTAATGCTGTCCGCGAAGCGATGGAATCAAAATTTGGGGCCCCTGAAGAGGCTGGATTAACTTGGAAGCCGCAAAACACGACCCCCATTAACGAAGATCAGGCCCAAACCTTTATGAAACTTATGGATGCGTTGGATGATCTAGATGATGTGCAAAGCGTGTCTTCTAATGTCGATATCCCCGAAGATATCATGGCAAAAATGAATGGCTAGCGATGTGATATCCCCTGTTGATCATCAGCAATTCGTCCGGAAAGGCATGACTGATGCAGATATGCGGAATTGATCCGGGATTGCGTTCAACAGGATGGGGGATTGTGCGTTTTGAAAACAATCGCATGTTCTGGGTGGCGGATGGAATGATTAGGCCTGATCCAGAAGCGGAAATGGCGGATCGCCTTAACCATATTCATCGTCATTTGAAAACCATATTGGCGCAATATGAACCGGATCGGGTTGCTATTGAGGAAATTTTTGTTTCTCGTAACGCGTCATCAGCTATTAAACTTGGGATGGCGCGCGGGGCAGCGATGGTGGCGGCCGCGGATGCGGGTCTTTCGGTGCATGAAATATCAGCCCGCCGGATCAAGCAGAATGTGACTGGTTCTGGCCGTGCGGACAAACAACAGGTCACAGCAATGGTCTCACGGCTTTTGAATATCACGCCATCAGGTGTAGATGCGGCAGATGCCTTGGCGGCAGCAATTTCATTAAGTCATGATGATATCTTGAATGCTGATCCTGGTGGCGCCGTCATAACCGCTAATGATCCCAGTGATCATAGCAAAGGCAAAACGCATAGTGATGCGCTTTCAGCGGCTATCTCTCTCGCCTTAAAAAAACAAAAGGTGTCATCATGATTGCCATGTTGCGAGGGCGCATTCTTCATCTTGGTGAAACAGACTGCTTGATTGATGTTGGCGGAGTTGGCTATCAGTGCCAGATGACACGGCGGTGTCTTGCTAAATTAGGTCAGGTCGGGACAGAGGTAACGATCTATGTTGATACCGCGATCAGGGATGACAGTATCGTTCTGACTGGTTTTTCTGATGTTGATATTAAGGCCGCTTGGAATCTGTTGAAAACCGTTCAAGGGGTTGGCACCAAAGCCGCTTTATCCATTCTTTCTGCCCTCACACCGGATGAGTTGATGCTGGCTATTGCGGCATCGGATAAGGCGATGATCTCGCGTGCTGATGGGGTGGGGCCAAAACTGGCACAACGCATCATTAATGAATTAGCAGAAAAAGTAGCAAATATTCCGCTTGGCGGGCAGCAAACAATTGCCGCCTCTGGCGGTGATCCTGCCATGGGGGCAGGGGATCCAGTTCTGCTTGATGCCACCTCGGCACTTGTTAATTTAGGCTATGGCAGAGCAGAAGCCCATCAGGTGGTGGCGACCTTGATGAGAGAAAGCGACGCCCCGCGTATTGAAACTATTCTGCCTCTTGCCCTTAAGCGATTAGCAGAAGGAGTTCGGCATTGACCCAGCATCCTGACGCACCAGAAGATAGGCTGATTAGTCAAGCTCAGCAACAAGGTGACGACAGCCTTCGTCCGTCATCACTAGGTGATTTTATTGGCCAGTCTTCGGGGCTGGGTAATCTCAGCACATTTATTAAAGCGGCAGAAATGCGTGGTGAAGCCATGGATCATGCGCTGTTGCATGGACCGCCGGGATTAGGAAAAACCACTTTGGCTCAAATTATCGCGCATGAGCTAAAGGTTGGCTTTAGGGCGACGTCGGGGCCGGTGATTTCACGCGCAGGGGATCTCGCGGCGCTTCTGACCAATTTGCAGCCAAGGGATGTTCTGTTTATTGATGAAATACATCGCCTTAATCCGGCGGTCGAAGAAGTGCTTTATCCAGCGATGGAAGATTTTCAGCTTGATCTCATTATTGGCGAAGGCCCATCAGCGCGTTCCATCAGAATTGATCTGCCGCCATTTACCCTAGTAGGGGCAACCACCCGGTCGGGGCTGTTAACGACACCCCTGCGTGATCGGTTTGGTATTCAGATGCGGATGGAGTTTTATACCCATGCCGAACTGGAAACCATTTTGATGCGGCTTGCGGGCAAACTGAATATGCCGCTTACGATTGAAGGCGCACATGAAATTGCTCGCCGCTCTCGCGGCACACCGCGAGTGGCTGGGCGATTGTTGCGACGCGTGCGTGATATTGCCATGATTGATGGTGTTGGTGAAGTGGGTCAAAAGGCAGCGGATAAGGCACTTTTATCACTGGATGTGGATGCCTCTGGGCTTGATGCGATGGATCGGCGTTATTTGCGCGGCATGGCAGAACATTATGGCGGGGGCCCAGTGGGTGTGGAAACTTTAGCTGCTGTTTTAGCTGAACAGCGTGATGTTCTAGAAGAAGTCATTGAACCTTATTTGATGCAAACCGGTTTAATCATGCGAACGCCTAGGGGGCGGTGTTTATCACAGGCAGGCTGGGGATATATTGGCCTGACGCCGCCATCAGGGGCACAATTGGATCTGATCAATACCGTGATTGAGGACCCTGACCGTGACTAGTGCTAGCACAGGTCATTCTGCCTTGGGTCTTGATGGCTGGCTCAGTGATGAGGGGCATATCTATCCCCTCAAAGTGCAATATGAAGATACCGACGCAGGCGGTGTTGTTTATCATGCAAATTATCTGGCCTTTGCTGAAAGGGCGCGAAGCGCATGGTTTTCCCTAATCGGTATTGATCAAAATCAATTTTTGCAGGGTGGCATGGCGTTTGTTGTTGCCGCGTTGGAGGTTCGTTATCATCGCCCGGCGCGTTTGGGTCAAGAATTGCGGGTGGTATCACAGCTTTCCCGTATGACAGGCGTCAGGGCCATCATGGATCAAAACATCACCGATGCTCATGATCACCTGCTGACCCATATTCATGTTCAAATTGTTCAGGCAAGTTTAGGGGGGCGACCTTGCCGATTTGATCCTGATGTAAAAACAAAAATTCTTGCCACCATGCCGCCACAAAATCATGAAATAACGGTTTCCACAAAACCAGCTCTTTCCCACAAGAGAGGGCATTAAGAGAGGAACATAATGTCTACAGAAGCGAGCAATCTTGTCCTGTCGGATCAGGAATTATCCGTATGGGGTCTGTTTTTACAGGCTGATATTGTTGTTAAACTGGTCATTCTCATGCTGATTGTGGCCTCAATCTGGAGCTGGTCAATCATCATTGAAAAGATCAGAACCTTACGCCATCAGAATAGACTAGCTGATGAGTTTGAGGATATGTTTTGGTCAGGTGAGCATATTGACCGTATTTATGACCGTCTGGGCAGTGAACCCGAAGGCGTCATGTCACGGGTATTTGTGGCGGCTATGCGCGAATGGCGCCGTGGCGGCACAAAACTAGGACGGATGTCAGGCCAGTTTCAATCTATCGCGCAACGCATTGAGCGCAGCATGGGTGTTGCTATGTCGCGTGAAATGACGCTGATGGAAAAGGGAATGACCTTTCTTGCCTCAGTTGGGTCGGTTGCACCGTTTGTCGGATTGTTTGGAACCGTATGGGGGATCATGAACTCTTTCCAATCGATCGCACAATCTAAGAACACCAGCCTTGCGGTGGTTGCCCCTGGCATTGCTGAGGCTCTCTTTGCAACAGCATTAGGGCTTGTCGCGGCGATCCCGGCGGTGGTTGCTTATAACCGATTTTCCTCACAGATGGATAGTTTGGCGTCACGGGTTGATAGCTTTTCAAGTGAGTTTTCCACGATGCTAAGCCGCCAGTTGGATGAAGGATAATCCACTATGGGAATGCAAATGAACAGCAGGTCATCGTCCCAAGGCCGCTTGAAGAGAAGACGCCCTATGAGTGAAATTAACGTCACGCCGTTTGTGGATGTGATGCTGGTTCTACTAATTGTCTTTATGGTGACGGCACCGTTGTTAACGGTTGGGATTCCCGTTGAATTGCCAGAGACCAGATCAAGCGATACTTTGAGCGATGATCAGGCTCCATTAGTGGTTACTGTCCAAGAAGACGGCTCGGTCAGTTTGCAAAAAAATATTATGGATGCAGATACGCTAATCGCCCGTCTGCAGGCCATTGTTGTTGAAAACCCCTCCGTCGAACTCTATGTGCGCGGCGATAGGCGTGTGCCGTATGGTACGGTGATAGGGGTCATGGATATGATCAAATCAGCAGGGATGTCACGCGTCAAACTGGTCACTAAATTGGCGGATGAATAACAGTAATGCTAAGGACGCCGAGGTTTCTCTCATCACTTGGGTTTTCTACGTTGCTTCACCTTGGGGTGACGGTAATGTTTATCGTTGGCCTGCCGTGGTTTGCAAAACCTCCATATGACATTATTCCTACCCTAACAGCGGAAATTGTTGATGATGTTCCGATTACCAATTTAGACGAAGGGTTGCCCGGCCAAACCAAAAATAATAGCGCAGATGATGAGGTCAGTCAGGACGACAGCAAAGTGACGCCTGCGGCAGCTGCTGCATCAACGCCGCCTCCGCCGCCACCGCCGCCATCACCACCACAAAAACAAGCTGAAGCAAAGCCAGACCCTGTTGATACCCCTTTGCCTAAGGATGATGCGCCCGATGCCATTGCCTTAAATCTAGAAGAAAAGGAACAGGATATCCCGCCGCCTAAAGCAAAAGCGGATGAGACTGATGCTCAGCCTAAATCCGTGCCTGCGCCGTTGCCAAAAGCCAAGCCAAAAGAAACCAAACGGGTTGAAACACCGCCTCCTGCCAAAAAGCCTGAGGATGAAACGGCTAGCTATTTGAAAAATGATCAGAACAAGGCAAAAACTGATGCTGAGCTTGGCATTCAACTTCAGAATCTTTTGGATGATGCTCAGCGATCAACACAACCCGAAGATGATGAGAAAAAGGTGGAAAAGAAAGACGATCCGGATGACAGCAAAAACCAACAGAATCTGGCTGATTTGTTAGATGATACGGTGCGAGATAACGCTGGTCAGGCGATCAACACACAGAACAGAGACGATGGCAAACTAGGGGCAGATGTGATTACCAGGCTCAAATCACATATTCAGCCATGCTGGAATCCACCATCAGCCATCGAAGGCGCAAGTTCTCTTATTGTTGACATAATTGTCGAGTTAAATGAGGACGGTGAAGTGATAAAGGTAAGGATTAAGGATGTGGTGCGTTACAGCACGGATGAAGCTTTTCGTCTGGCCGCTAATGCGGCGGAACGAGCGTTCCAGCAGTGTAGTCCATTAATTCCACCATTATCACCCGAAGATTATGAGAAGTGGAAATCCCTGAATTTCCGGTTTGATCCAAGAGGATTTTTATAATGTTAAGCAGTTCAGTTGTGATGGGAACGAGAATGACAAGAAAATTGGTTTTGGCGCGAGTCAGCGTATTGACCGCACTTATTGGCTTGATCTTAAGTGTGGTTGTCCCAACGCTGGCTATGGCGCAATCCAACGATGTGATTACGATCACGGAGGGGAATGTTGAGCCAAGCCCCATTGCCATCACGGATTTCATTGGCCCAGATGGTCAGCCAAGTGAAATAGGCCGTGAGATTGCTGGGATTATTTCTGATGACCTAGAGGGATCTGGGCTGTTTCGTCCTCTCTCACAAGCGGCATTTTTTAATCCACCACAAGATGCTTCTGCCACGCCAGACTTTGCAGATTGGCGTCCCATTGGTGCTGATGCGCTTTTGATTGGCAGTGCGTATTACAACGCGGACAACATTATCGAAGTGGAGTTTTATCTTTGGGATGTGTTGCGCGGGGAATTGATTGCCGCAGGTTCCGGCAGTGTCAGTGAGATTGGAAAACGCCGGATTTCGCATCAAATTGCCGATGTTGTCTATAAAAAATGGACAGGTGATGATGGCTATTTTGATACTAGGATAGTTTATGTTGCCGAAAGTGGCCCACCTGAAAAACGCATAAAGCGGCTGGCGATCATGGATCAAGATGGGCATAACCATATTTTTCTTACCGATGGCGGATCATTGGTGTTAACGCCGCGTTTCTCACAAGAGGTGCAGGAAATTGCCTATCTGAATTATTTAAACGACAACCCTAATGTGTACCTTTTGGACATTCAGTCCGCAAAAT
>JAQCJL010000128.1 GCA_027593125.1 Pseudomonadota bacterium
TATTTAATATTAATAGTTTGATTTATTAAATTTTCATTAATTAGGAGATAACGATGAAAGTTGCTGGTGGAGTATTAGGAATTATTGGCGGCGCAATTAATACTATTTTTGCGTATGTTGCTTGGGCTGCTGCGTCTGCTTTAGTTGCCGTTGGACAAGAAATTGCAGCTGAAGCTGGAGCTTCATCTGCTGAAATCGCTTCTTTTACAAGCGATAGTGGCGCTGGTGCCGCTGTAACTTATCTTTTGATCTATTTGTTAGTATCTGTCGCAATGATTGGCTCAGGCATCATGGCTCTGGTGATGAATAGCGCACGCTTGGCCGGTATCATTATGTTGGTTTGTGTTGTTATTTCATTCCTTATGGCAGGTCTTGTTGGTATTATCGGCATTATCCTTGGCATTATTGGTGGCATTCTTGCTGTTATGGCCGCACCCAAACAGGATATGTCAGCTTAAATATTAAGCCCCAGATAAACATTCAAATATCCCCGGTTTTCCGGGGATATTTTTTTGTGTGGTTTATTTTGGGATCATGTGATTGACAAAACTTGTGTTGAGGCCAAGATAGGCATCTTTTTTGTGATCTGAGTCTCACCTATGTCTTCGTTAAGCATCCGTGCTAATATCACCTTTGTTAAAAGCCAATGGCGTTTTCTGTTGTTTGGCTTATTGCTGGCGTTTTTTTCATCCCCTGGGCAGACCTTTTTTATTTCCTTATTTTCGGCACAGATCCGGTCAGAGTTACAATTAAGCCATGGCGATTTTGGCATGATCTATGCCGCTGGCACCTTGGTTAGTGCCGCTGTGATTATCTTTCTTGGCCGCTTGGTGGATGTTATTAAACTAAAGACTATTTCACTGATTATTGTTGTTAGTCTGGCTATGGCCGCTGCCTTTTTTTCCTTGATTTCATCGATGTTAACATTAGCGTTGGGCATTTTCTTTCTGCGCCTCACCGGGCAAGGAATGATGAGCCACCTTTATACCACAGCCATGAGCCGCCGCTATATCGCTGAACGTGGGCGTGCGGTTGCTATTGCGACCCAAGGCCACCCCCTGTCTGAGGTGATTATGCCTGCGCTGATCTTATTTCTTTTGCTTAGCGTTGAATGGCGGCAGGCTTGGCAAATCACTTCTTTGCTTGTTTTGGTAATTATGGTGCCAGCTTGTCTTTTATTATCAGGTCGCCAAGAGGGGCAGGATGGCGGTGGCGTTACAGATCTTGCCACGGGCAGAGATGGACAACACTGGACCAGTGCCGAAGTGGTTCTGCAATGGCGGTTTATTTTATTAGCCGGACTAGTCTTAGCCCCTGCGTTTACCTCAACCGGATTATTTTTCCATCAGATTTATTTTGCACAAACAAAGGGCATATCGTTACTAATCTGGACCAGCGGTTATCCAGTTTATGCCATTTGCAGTATCTTTGGCAGCCTCATTGGCGGCATAATGGTTGATCGTTTTAGCGCTATTCGATTGGCTTCACCTGCTGTTATGGCGTTAAGCTTACCTGTTTTGTTGCTAGGTTGGATCGCACCTGCCCATTTGATATGGGTTTATTTTGCTGTCTTTGGGTTGGCTCAAGGGACTGTTTATGCTGTTGTCACACCGATCTGGGCCGAACTTTACGGCAGTCGCCATCTTGGCAGCATCAAAGCAATCATGCACGCTATGATGGTGTCTGCATCTGCATTATCCCCAGCGGTGATTGGGTTGATGATTGACGCTGGATATTCTCTAGGTCAGACGCTTTTGGTCTTAGGGGCGTTTCCGATTTTGGCCGGTCTTTTGGGGATTATTGGCACAAGGCCGTCACGCCCCAAAACACAGCCATCTTGAAATGCCTGATCATTTGCAGATAAGCTCCCTTGAAGAACAGATTTCAAACTGCCATATCAATGGATATCCCTTAATATGGGGATGATGCCCCAAAGCAAGTGATCAAACCATGCCAAACATCCCAGATAACAACCATTCTTTGATCGTCTCCCTTCACCACCGCGCAACACTTATAGTCACAGGTGAAGAGGCATGTGATTTCTTGAATGATCTGCTAACCCTCAACATAACCACTATTGACCCGTATCAGGTGATGCCCGCGGCATTATTAACGCCGCAAGGCCGTATGCTCTTTGATCTGTTAATCAGCCAGACTGCCCAAGGCTATCGCTTGGAATGTGATAGTGATCTCATGCCTGATCTCATTCAGAAACTACGCCTTTATCGGATGCGGCGTCAGGTTGAGATTACGCTCTCAGATAGCAATGTTTTCGCCGCCTTTGGTACGGTTGAAGGCCCAAATTGGCTCGCTGATACCCGATTTTCTTCTGCTGGGGCAGAATATAAAGCTTGGCGTAGTTATGACGACTCACCAGCACAAAGTGACGACCAAGAGACCCCAGAACATGACAAATGGGTTGACGCCTATCAAGCGTCACGCTATCAGCTCGCTATCGCGGAGGGGGCTAGGGAGTTGCCCACAGAAAAAGCCCTGCCGCTAGAAGCACGACTTGATGATCTCGGCGCAATTAGTTTTGATAAAGGCTGTTTTATTGGTCAGGAAGTCACCGCTAGGACCCGTTACCGAGGGTTATTAAAACGCCGTTATATGGCCATCAAAACCGCGGCACCGTTTCCTATTCCTACAGATATTATTTGTGATGGAAGGCTTGTGGGTGAAGTGCTGGGACTAGCCAAAGATCAAGATGGCTGGGTCGGACTTGCGAATATCCGGCTTGATGCTGCTGAAAGCGGCAAACCCCTAATAGCAGCAGACACGACCATCACCCTATTATCCCCCCAAACAGCTACCATAAAGGCTTGATTTCAACGCAGTTTCGGCGTAGGAAGGGGGATAGCAAGCATAATGAAGATGTTATGGTTGCCGTTAACGGATACTGGAAATCTTTCGCCTATCACCTGTTTTGGTGAAGGGTTGAACTGTTTTCTATTCTGACTTGTAATCTGGAGGCAAGATGACCGATTTACTGATGCCCAAAGCGACCGCCGTATGGCTGATCGACAACACGGCCCTGACCTTTTCCCAGATTGCTGATTTTTGTTCCTTGCATGACCTTGAGGTGCAGGCCATCGCTGACGGTGATGTTAGCAGTGGCATTCGTGGCTATGATCCCGTCCTCAACAAGCAGCTAACACAGGAAGAAATTCAGCGTTGTGAAGCTGATGAAACCGCATCACTGGTTCGCTCAACCTCGGTTTTGCCTGAACCTACCAACCGCACCAAAGGGCCTACTTATATCCCTCTGGCAAAGCGCGGCGATAAGCCAGATGGAATTGCATGGCTGGTAAAACATCACCCCAATATGAAAGACAGTGTAATTTCAAAATTGGTTGGAACCACGCGCGACACCATCACAAAGATTCGTGAACGGTCGCATTGGAATATTGCTAATATTAATGCCAAGCATCCGGTTATGCTGGGGCTTTGCACCCAAATGGCGCTTGATGAAGCTATTACTAAAACTGGTGATGATGTGAAATCTCCATCAGAACAGGTTCAAGGTCTGTCTGAACTGCCCTGATGCGTAACTTAACAGGTTTCGCAAAGCAGACCATCCAGACTCGATTGATCTATTGGGTATAGAAAATGAGCGGCAGGGATAAGGACGATACAGAAGAGGAACAATCCCAGCTCGTGAAAAGGCTGGAACAGTTGACCCTCGAACACAGAGATTTGGATGAAGTGATTTTCCAGATGGGGAGTGAACCTTTAGTGGATGCACTTCGTCTTCAACGCTTTAAAAAGCGTAAATTGGCCATAAAGGATGAAATCAGGGTTATTCATCAAAAACTGCTTCCCGATATTATCGCCTGATCGCTGCTAAGCGCGCATAACAAAGGACCAAACACATGAACTCCCAATCCCATTCACAAGCACCGGTTGTTGGGATTTGTATGGGCAGTCAGTCCGATTGGCCTACGATGACCCATGCGGCAGAGATATTGGATCAATTGGGTATCCCCTATGAAAGCCGGATTGTATCCGCGCACCGAACGCCGGATAGGCTAAAGGAATATGGTGATACGGCCCAATCTCGCGGTGTTAAGGTTATCATTGCTGGGGCAGGCGGTGCCGCACATTTGCCAGGAATGCTGGCTGCAAACACCATTTTGCCTGTGCTTGGCGTGCCTGTGGAAAGCCAGGCGCTTAAGGGAATGGACTCTCTCCTTTCTATTGTTCAGATGCCGGCAGGTATCCCTGTGGGTACTCTTGCTATTGGCAAGGCTGGGGCAAGTAATGCGGGATTAATGGCAGCTGCTATTCTGGCGTTATCTGACCCAGAATTAGCTAAGCGGCTGAAAGATTGGCGCCAGAATATCACTGATAATGTGGCAGAAGCTCCGAAAGATTGACCATGAAAATCCTTCCAGAAAAGGCCATGATCGGAGTCTTAGGTGGAGGCCAGTTAGGCCGCATGGCGATTGAGGCCGCCTCTGCCCTTGGCTATCGTTGCCATGTTTTTGCCCCTGATGGTGATGCCCCAGCAACCGATATTGCCGCGGCTTCTACGCGCGCGAATTACACCGACACCGCTGCCCTTAAAGCCTTTGCCAATAGCGTTGACAGCGTGGTTTGCGAGTTTGAAAACGTTCCTGTTGAAGCGATGGATATGTTGGCACAACATGTTCCGGTTT
>JAQCJL010000013.1 GCA_027593125.1 Pseudomonadota bacterium
AGCGTCCAATCATAGTGGCCGTGAACTCTTTCATTCCTGGCAGTTGCGCGGCTCCACCTACCAGCATAATGCGCTGTCCAGCGGCGGCGGAATAACCGGCCTTTTCCAGACGCATCAATAACAATTCTAAGATTTCTTCCACCCTGGCGCGGATGATTTCACCTAGCACACCAATTTCTACAGAAAGCGGCATGGATTTATCATGACCCAACATAGGTAGGGTTAGTATTTCGTCACTATCACCAGTGGCTGCGAGAACACTGCCTTTGAGCGTTTTAATCCGTTCGGCCTCATCAAGGGGGATAGACAATCCTCTGGCGATGTCATTGGTAATGCTGGAGCCGCCCAGCGGCACGCTGTCCAGATAATTTAGCTGGCCATCTACAAAATACCCTAAGCTGGTGACGCCACCCCCAATTTCAATGACAGTTGCGCCAAGATCACGTTCATCTTCCAGCAGGGAAGACAGGCCAGAAGCATAGATGTTTGAAACATAATCTTCGACTTGCAGGTGGTTGCGTTCCACCGCCATTTGAATGTTTCGTAATGCTGTACCAGAAGCGCTGATGGTACAAATAGTGATGCCAAGGGTTTGACCAAACATGCCAAGGGGGTTACGGATCCCGCTCACCTGATCCAGGGTGAATTGAATAGGCAGTCGGTGCAGGTTGACTCTACCTTCAGCCTCAGGGTAATCAAAATCGAGACGAAACAGCCGCCGAATATCGCGTTCGATGACTTCGCCTGTTGCAACATCAACATGATGGCGGCGAATACTTGATCGCTGGCCTGCACCTGAAACCCCAACAACAACTTGGTCTATGGAAACCCCGGCCATGCGTTCAGCAGCTTCTACCGCTTTGCCAACAGCATTGCTAAGCTGAGAGATATCAACCACTTCACCGCGTTTGATCCCATGAGACGCGTGTTGCCCAATGCCCCGAATAACAGGCTGTGATGCGCCATCACTCTGGGCAATCATACAGACAACCTTGCTGCTCCCGATATCTAAGACAGCGACAGTGCCGTTGCGATGACGGTTGGTTTTTAGCAGACTGGAAAGACGCGGCATGAGACTCATGTCTGGCTACCTTTTGGTTTAATAGGCTGATCGGGTTTGATGATAATTTGGCCAGGAATACGCAGATCAATATCAACGGTGTTGCGCTGGGTAAGTTTATGCTGGCGGTCCATTTTTGCCAGTTTTTGCCATGCGCTTAAGGGGTCTTCTTCTGGCAACATGATGCGAATGTTATCGCCTAGATACACATCCCAGCGCCGTTCAGAACGATAGGCCAGCGACCATACCTCGTTATAAAGATCAGCTTCGGTTTCCAAGATGGCGATAATGCCTCTGGCTTTAGTTTCCGCTTTGGTTCCGCTAATCACAGGCAGATGACGGAAATCTTCAATTTTAACGCCGTGAATGACCTCGCCATTACTGTCAATAACCTGATGGCCTTCTGCGCTTTGATAAAGGGCTAAGGCTTGGCGTTCTTGAAGATGGATGACTAGGCCTTTGGGGAAATGGCGTTCAACTCTTGCTGCTTCAACCCATCCAAGGGCCTCTATATTGTTGCGAATTTGTTTCAGATCAGCGGTAATCATGGGATCACCTCGCTTCATGCCAATCGCATCAAACAGCTGATCATTGGTGGTGTTAATACGGCCAAAAACCACGATATTTTCAAGCTTTAGGCCAGATTCTGCACTCAGAAGAATGAACTGATCAATGATGGGTTCTTTCCACCACCATCCTGCGCCGCCAGCCGCCACAACACTAGCCACCAGACTAAGCCGGATATATCGTCCTAATCGCCGTCTAAAGCCAGATGGTTTGGCGGCAGGGGCCAATGTTTCTTTATAGAGCGCTAGTCGCATTGTGCCGCCTCCAATAAAGATGTCATCAGGTCTGTCATGTTTATGCCCTTATATTGGGCTTGTTCTGGGACAAGTGATGTCGATGTCATCCCGGGTTGGGTGTTGATTTCCAGCATGACAAGGGCGCCGGTTTCATCATCAAAGCGAAAATCTGACCTGCTCACCCCTCGGCATTCCAATGCGTTATGGGCAAGGGCTGCCCATGCCATGGCTGTGGCAAAGGTGGTGCTGTCGATATCAGCAGGAAGCTGATGTTTTGATCCGCCAGCAGCGTATTTTGCCTCATAGTCATAAAATGCGTTTTCTTGGCTGATCTCAGTGACGGTCAGTGGCTCACCATGCAGAACACTTACTGTTAGTTCGCGCCCGGGAATAAAGCGTTCAGCGATTAATTTTGTGCCTTGGGGCCAGTGATCAGCCTTTGGCATTTTGCCGCCTTCTTGAACAATACTCACCCCAAAACTACTGCCGGTGTTGCGTGGCTTGATGACAATTGCACCGGATGTTTCCGCGGTAATGGTGTTGTCTGAATGGATGCTAAGGGCAATATCCTCGGCAAAGATGATGCCAGAATTGGCTAGCACTTTCTTTGTCATCAGTTTATCCATGGCGATAGCTGATGCCATGACGCCGCTATGGGTATAAGGAATATCCAAAAGATTTAAGAGCCCTTGGATATTGCCATCTTCCCCCATTTGGCCATGCAAAGCATTAAAGACGCGCTCAGGGCGTTTTTCTATCAGGCGGTTTGCAATATTACGATCGACTTCGATCAACTCGCAATCCCATCCGGCCTTTATCGCTGCATCAAAACAGGCTTTAGCGGTGTTCCGCGACACCTCAGCCTCATCTGTCCAGCCCCCCATCAAAAAGGCAGTTAAGCCGCTAGTCTTGCTCATGCTTGCCTCCTGATGCAGTCTTACCAATCCGACGAATTTCCCATCGCAAATCAACCTGAGAAGTCGCTTTCACGCGATCGCGGATAGTTTCACCAAGGGTTTCGATATCTTCGGCGCTGGCATTTCCGCGATTAATCAGAAAATTACAATGTTTTTCAGATACTTCCGCCGCGCCATGGGCTAACCCCCGGCATCCAGCTTGATCAATCAATTGCCATGCTTTATGCCCCTCCGGATTGGCAAAGGTGCTACCTCCTGTCCGCACACCTTGCGGCTGGGCGTCAGAACGGGTGGCAATAATCGCTTTCATTGCGGCGCGAATGTCTTCGGACTTGCCGCTTTCCCCAATCAAAGTGGCAGAAACAAAAATCCAATCTAGTGGGGCATTACTATGACGATACGCCATCCCCATTTTCGCTGGTGTGACCTCATGCCAATTGCCTTGCCGATCTATTGCGGTCGCTGTCATGACAACATCCCGAAACTCTTTGCCAAAGGCACCAGCATTCATGCGTAGGCCGCCACCAATAGTGCCGGGGATACCGATCAGAAACTCCAGCCCTGCAATGTTTTCGCGCGATGCTAATCTGGCCACCTCAGCATCTAGCCAGCCCGAACCTACGGTCAGATGTGTGCCTTCAATATGATGATGCTTTATGGCTTTGGTTGAGATGATAACCCCGCTAACCCCGCCATCACGCACCAACAGGTTAGACCCTGCGCCGACAGGATAAACAGGGATATCCGCATCAAGGGCTTTGAGGAAAGTGTGCAGGTCTTCAGCATCCGCAGGGGTAAATAGCACCTCGGCGGCGCCGCCAACCCCAAACCAAGTGTGTTCAGCCATACTGATATTTGTTTGGTATTTTCCGCGAACAGATGGAAGGCGCGAGATAAGGGCGGTCATGGCAAAATCTCCTCACCAGTGATATTAGCCAATTGGTGAGGCAATTCTGCCGCCCAGTTCGTAATTGTTCCGGCCCCTAAACATATCACCACATCACCAGGATTGGCGTGTTCCATGATCAGCTTGCCTAGCTCTTCAGGGTTATCCATGGCGCTAACCGATGGGTGGCCGTGGGCAATCAAGCCGTTGATAAAATCATCGCGGGCAAAGCCTTCGATCGGGGCTTCCCCTGCGGCATAAACATCGGCAACAATGACATGATCAGCATCATTAAAACAGGCGCAGAAATCATTGAACAAATCGCGCATTCTGGTAAAGCGGTGAGGTTGATAAACGGCGACGATACGATGATGAGGCTTAAGCATTCTGGCGGCCGCGAGGGCAGCAGTAATCTCAACCGGATGATGACCATAATCATCAATAACGGTAATATCCTGAACCACGCCTTTACGATCAAAACGGCGTCCAACGCCCTTGAACTGTTTTACGGCATCACGGATGCGTTCCGGAGGAATGTTCATTTCAAGGCAAACGCTTATCGCGGCCAAGGTATTAAGGACATTATGATCCCCAAGCATGGGTAGGCGCAAATCTGAAATGACGCCAATATCGCTAATCCGTTTGCTAACAATTGCATCAAATACCATATGTTGGTCTTCTGCCCGCAGATTGATGCCGCGCAAATCTGCACTGGCAGAAAAACCATAGGTAATCAGACGGCGTTCAGGAATATCCGCAATCATGCGTTGAACCGTGGGATGATCAATGCAAAGGCTGGCAAAACCATAAAACGGGATGGAGGAAACAAAATCCCGAAACGCTTGTTTAAGATTATCAAAACTGCCGTGATGATCTAAATGTTCCGGGTCAATATTTGTGACAATCGCAACCGTTGGGTTAAGCCTTGCGAATGATCCATCGCTCTCATCAGCTTCGACCACCATCCATTCACTTTTGCCAAGTCGGGCATTGCTTCCCCAACCGGTGATAATCCCGCCATTAATCACGGTGGGGTCTATGCCACCTGCATCTAACAATGAAGCCACTAATGAGGTGGTGGTGGTTTTGCCATGGGTTCCAGCAACGGCCACAGACCATTTCAGACGCATCAGCTCACCAAGCATTTCTGCGCGATGCACAACTGGCAGAAATCTTTTTCTAGCGGCAAGCATCTCAGGGTTGTCTGGTTTGATGGCGGTGGAAACAACAATGATGGCTGCTCCCTCAACATTTTCTTCGGTTTGACCGATGGTAATGGGGATGCCTTTTGATTTCAGGCGCTTAACATTATTATTGCTTGTGGTGTCACTGCCGCTGACCTGATAGCCCATATCATGCAAAATCTCAGCAATGCCGCTCATTCCAATGCCGCCGATACCGGTAAAATGAATGCGACCAATATTCAGGGGAAGCTGGCTCATGATGCGGCTCTTTTCTCAGTCATTGCCATGACAAGCTCTGCCAATTCGTGGGCGGCTTCGGGTTTGGCAAGCTGAAGGACATTGGTGGCGGCAATGGTAAGTTTTGCTGGATCAGCGGTTAGAGCGGCAATTTTCCCTGCTAATGATCCTGCGCTCATTTCAACCTCAGGGGTCAACCAGCCGCCCCCAATATCATGAATAACCTTGGCATTAGCAGTCTGATGATCATCCATGGCGTTAGGATAGGGAACCAACAGGGCAGGGCGTCCAGCCGCGGCTAGTTCCGCCACGGATGATGCCCCAGCGCGGCAAATCACCAGATGCGCTTGGCGCATTTCTGTTGCCATGTCTTTGATAAACGGGGTGATAACAGCATCAATCCCATTTTTCTGATAGCGTTCGCGCACCGCCTCAATCTGCTCTGATCGCACCTGATGAACCAATTTCAGCCGTTTCTTTAAGGCATCTGGCAGGCGGCTAATTGCTTCGGGGACAGTATCGCCAAAAATACTTGCCCCTAAGCTTCCACCAACAATAAGAAGACGCACAGGTCCGGTGTCTTGTGGAGGATTGTAGCCTTCTTGACCAATCTGATGAAAAGCGGCGCGAACAGGTGTGCCTGTGACAACTATTTGGGTTGATTTGTCATTTGCGATGCCTTTGGTCACAGGCCATGAGGTCGCCAGCATCCTTGCCCGTTTCGCCAAAAACCGATTAGCGCGTCCCATAGACGCATTCTGTTCATGCAGCATCACAGGCAGACGAAATCCACGCGCGGCAAGAACAGGGGCTACCGCAGGATAACCGCCAAAACCAATCACGGCTTTTGGTCTGCGAATAAGGATGGTCAGCATAGACATGATCAACCCAAGCCCTAAGCGAAACATGCGCCAAAATCGTAACCACAGGTTAGATGCAAAAGGTGAGGCCGCTGAAATCGTGACACAAGAATATTCATCAGGGATCATATGCCGCCCGCGCGCATCGGTAATAAAGACAGGTTTCCATCCGGCCTTGACCAAAACTTCACCAACAGAAAGCGCAGGAAAAATATGCCCCCCTGTACCGCCAGCCGCCAGAATAACTGCAGGTTTAGCCATGCACGCCTCCTTGGGGGATTGGCGTCTGATGTGGGGCAGGTACCGGCATTGGCTGGGCCATGCTATTGCGCTTGTCATGGGTGTTGCGCCGCCGTGTTAGGGCAATCAAAAGACCAATCGTCAAGCCTGAGGTGATGAGCGAAGAGCCCCCATAACTGATAAAGGGCAGAGTCATTCCTTTGGTGGGAATTAATTGAACGGATGATGCCATATGGATCACGGCCTGAAGGCCGAATTGTAAGGTCAACCCAGCAATAGCCAATGTCCGGAATAGACTTTCTGATTTCTGAGCATGGCTAAATCCGCGTAAGACCACAAATCCATAACAGATCAGCAAAATCAGACAAATCACCGCGCCATATTCTTCGGCGGCGACCGCATAAATGAAATCAGCATGTGCATCAGGCAGATATTTCTTAACCACCCCTTCTGATGCACCGACACCAAAGAACCCCCCATGGGAAAAGCTTTCCATGGCGATATCTGCCTGATCATTCGTGCCGTTGAGAAACTTATCAACCCTGATAGTGACATGAGGCAAAAACACATACGCCAGATAGGCAAAAATAGGGGCTATGCCTGCTAGGCCGATGACCTGACCGATAGGCATACCAGCTAGAAAAATCAGCAAAGCCCACGTCATGACAAACAGAATGGTCATGCCGATATCAGGTTGCATCACCATTAAAAACACCATCATCACTAGCAATACGATAGAATAGATCCAACCCGGGAAGCGCCTTTCCTCACGCCAAAGGCTAAGAAGCCAAGCACAAGTGATTGCAAAGCACGGCTTGGCAAACTCTGACGGCTGTATCTTGAATGAGCCTATGGAAATCCAGCGTGTAGCGCCTTTTACTTCTGACCCTATCGTCAAGGTCAAGACAATCATGACCAGCATAGCCAACAGGCCGAAGATGCCAATAACGCGTATCATGCCCTCATTAAACATGGCGGCTATCATCATCACCCCAAGGCTGAGCACCAAAAAGACAGCGTGGCGTATGACAAAATGCCACTCATTCGCCCCTATCCTGAGGGCTACCGTTGGGCTAGCCGCCATAACCATCAAAATGCCAACAACACTGAGAACCATGGCAGTGATCAGCACAGACCTATCTATCGTCCACCACCACACGCTAATCATGCTTCTGTCTGTTCGGTTAAACATGGGCCTGATCTCGCTTATGATCCTGGGACAACATGGATTCAACCGCATCACGGAAATAGGTTCCGCGTTCTTCAAAATTGGCAAACTGATCAAAACTGGCCGCGGCAGGGGATAGCAACACAGTTGCTCCTGGTTTGGCATCGTGTCTGGCCGCGTCATACGCTTGGCGTGTGGCTACGATGATATCCCCGGATTTGTGATAGGGCACAAGACCATCCAATGCTTTGGCAAAATGATCTGTGCATTCCCCAATCAGATAAGCTTGGCAAACATGATCAAGAGCATTGATGGCATCCCCAAGCACATCGTCTTTCATTCGCCCGCCTGCAATCCAGTAAATATTCGGAAAACTGTTCAGGGCTTTGGCAGCGGCAACGCCATTAGTGGCTTTGCTATCATTAATAAAATCCACACCCTTATGATGCGCCACCCATTCCATACGATGTGGCAATCCAACAAAATCGCTTAGCAAATTGCCCCAGTCGGCGGCGGAAACACCTAACTGACCTAATAAGCTGATAGCGGCAGCAATATTCATCTGATTATGTGCGCCCCGTAACGAAGGCGGCAGGCCTGTTTGCGGGGCGCATTTCGGATCAATCTGAACCCCTTGATGTGACAGGTGGTTTGCTAATGCCAGACAACCGGCATCATTTCCTATCAGCAGACTTTGTGACTGGGGAAGGGCATCAGCGATGCGTGCCTTGGACGCTACATACCCATCCCAGCCGCCATGGCGGTCAAGGTGATCAGGGGTGATATTCAACACGGCGGCGGCGTCAAGCTTTAACCCCGGGGAAATATCAAGCTGATAAGATGATAATTCTAGCACGATAACGCCATCAGGGCCGGGATCATCCAATGCCATAACCGGGGTGCCAATATTGCCCCCGGATTGAGCTGAGATGCCCATCCTATGCAACAGATGTGTCACTAAACTGGTGGTGGTGGATTTGCCATTAGTGCCTGTGATGCCGATAATTTTTGCCTTAATCCCGGCTCCGGTCATCAGGGTAATGTCGCTGATGATAGGAACACCATTTGCCTTAGCCATGCTGGCAACAGGATGCGGTTTTGGATAGGTTGTTGGGATACCAGGGCTGATCACCAGCGCATCAAGTTCGGCCCAAGGCCACGCATCTGGCGCTGTAATCATCGCCCCTTTAGGGCTGTGGTCAGGGATCTGATGATCATCATAGATATAGCATTTTGCCTCCGCCGCCAGCAAGGCATGGCACGCCCCCATGCCGGAGCGACCAAGCCCCAGAATAGCAACGGATTTTCCTTTCATCTGGTGCGGAATGATCATGTGCTATCTCAACTTCAAGGTGGCAAGCCCGATCAGGGCAAGGATGATGGAAATGATCCAGAAACGAATAACGATGGTCGGCTCAGCCCACCCTTTCTTTTCAAAGTGATGATGCAGAGGCGCCATGGCAAAGACACGCTTGCCTGTTAATTTGAAGGAAACCACCTGAACAATGACTGATACGGTCTCAAGCACAAATAAACCGCCAATAATTCCCAGCACCAATTCATGCCGTGTGGCAACGGACATAGCCCCCAAGCAGCCGCCAAGGGATAGCGAACCAGTATCGCCCATAAACACGCTTGCTGGCGGTGCGTTATACCAGAGAAAGCCAAGTCCAGCGCCTATCAGCGCCCCGCACATCACTGTCAACTCCCCTGTTCCTGGAACATAATGAAGTTGCAAGTAATCGGTAAAAACAGCGTTACCAACCAGATAGGCAATCAACGCAAAGGATAAGGCACAGATAATCACAGGCCCAATTGCAAGCCCATCTAGCCCATCTGTCAGGTTTACCGCGTTAGATGCAGCCACCATCACAAAAATGGCAAAAGGGACATAAAACACCCCAAGCGGTATCAACACATCCTTGAAAGATGGCACCGCCACGGAATAGCGCAGATAATCAGGAGTAACTTCTACCAGATAAAGCGTAGCAACAAAGGCAATGGCGATCTGCCCTGCTAGTTTCACACGCCCCGGAATCCCTTTAGAATTGCGTCTTCGGATTTTCAGATAATCATCACAAAATCCAATAACGCCATAGCCAATTGCTACAAACAGCACAGGCCAGAGATAAACGCTTCCCATCGGTATCCATAAAAGTGATGCCACCCCGAACGCGATCAAAATCAAGACGCCGCCCATCGTGGGGGTGCCTTTCTTGGAAACAATATGGCTTTCTGGGCCATCATCCCGGATAGGTTGACCATCCCCTTGCATAGATTTCAGCCAGCGGATCATCTGACCACCAAAAAGGAATGAGATCACCAAGGCGGTCATTAACGCCCCACCAGTCCTGAAAGTGATGTAGCGGAAAAGGTTAAAGGGCTGAAAATCGCCAGCTAGCGGAACAAGCAGATCAGGCAGCATGGCTATCTCCATTAGTATGAGGAATGGCAGAAGAAAGGTTATGGACCAATTCAGAAAGCCGCATGCCATTTGACCCTTTGATCAAAACCAAATCGCCATCTTCAAGGGCTGATAACACAAGCGGAAAGGCAGATTTGGCATTAGCGGCATGATCGCAGCGAAGTGAAGGCACAGAAATGGCAGAGTTGAGATGCTGCATCATCTCACCCACAGTGATCAGATGGGATATGCCTGATGCCTCAACGGTCTCGGCTAGCGCTGCGTGCTTATCTGCGGCACGATCAAGCTCAAGCATATCACCTAGAATAGCCACTCGGCGCCCCTTTTGGGGGTCACTGCTAAGACTAGACAAGGCGCTAACCATTGACGCTGGGCCAGCGTTGTAACTGTCATCAATAACGGTGATTTTTATTTCTGATGGACCTTTTTTCAGGCGGATGACGCTTCGCGCGCCGCGCCCAGGCAGGTCTCGCGCCTTAGCCAATTCGGCTTTAGCAGGTTCTAATGGCAAACCAAGCGCATCTACCACACTTAGAGCAATAATAGCAGCTTTTGCCCAATGTGGCGCCATCATGCCAAGCTTAAAGTGGTGCGCTTCACCGCGGATATTGGCCTCAATCGCAAGCCCGTCTTGTTGACGTCTCACCGAAAGGATCTGATGTTCTGCTATGTCTGAATACCCAAAACGGATCACGCGTTCCGCGCCTGCGTCACGCGCCTTTTGTTCTAGCAAAGGGGCAAATGGATCATCAGCATTAAGGATAGCCAACCTTTGTTCTTGATTGACTAGACCATCAAAAATCTCAGCCTTAGCAAGCGCTATCGCTTCAAGGTTTGGGAAATTGCCGCTATGGCTATCAGCGATTTGTGTGATGATACCAATATGGGGGGCAATAAACTGGCTTAATGCGGTCAGCTCCCCCGCATGGTTCATCCCTGCCTCAAATACACCAAAGGCCGCGTCTTTAGGCATCCGCGCCAAACTTAACGGGGCACCGATATGATTGTTCAAATTGCCTTCGCTGAAATGGGTCTTGCCATAGGCCGCTAGCGCTTGCGCCACCAGCATCCGGGTGCCAGTTTTGCCAACACTTCCTGTGATGGCGATACGCGTGCCTTGATGCCGATTACGGGCAGCAACAGCAAGCCGTTCTAACCCTTTCATCGGATCATCTACCTGAACATAGAGCACTTGGTCTGAAAGGCGAAGTTCTGCCAAATCCGTATTGGCTGACATCAGAATAGCCGTCGCCCCCTTTGTCATCGCGCTGGGGATAAAATCATGGCCGTCGTGATGCTCGCCTGTGATGGCGATAAAGGCATCCCCTGTTTTGACTTGGCGGCTGTCAATAGCGAGGCCTGATATCATGGCATTTTGATTATGATTGCCTACAGCAACCCCATTGACCGCAGATATGAAATCAGATGCTGTCCAGATCATGATGAACCCCCAGCGATCTGAGCGCGCAGAATAGCCCGAACTGTGCCCTCGTCACTAAACGGCAGGGTCTCATCACCGATGAGTTGATGGTCTTCATGCCCTTTGCCGGCTATCAGCAAGATATCGCCGTCTTTCAGCCATGCCATGCCTTGGGCTATGGCTTTTGCTCTGTCGCTGATGTTTTCTGCCTTTGGGCAAGCGGCAAGGATCTCTTGGCGAATATTTTCAGGGTCTTCACGGCGTGGATTGTCATTGGTTACAATGACAGAATCCGCAATTTTTGCAGCAATAGCACCCATTTCGGCGCGCTTGCCTTTATCACGTTCACCACCGCATCCAAACACTACCCCAAGCCGAGTTGCCACAGGTTTTAGGGTATTAAGAGCGTTTTCAAGCGCATCCGGGGTATGGGCATAATCCACCACCACCCGGGCTGTGCTATTGGGCATCATGATGCTGTGCATCCTGCCATTTGCCGCAGTCACATAAGGTAAAGACAACAGAGCATGGCTGACCTCAAGCCCAGAAGCATGCGCCATAGCGGCGGCCATAATGGCATTATCCCCTTGAAATGCCCCTAACAGCGCCAGAGGCACTTTGAAACTTGCCTCAGCAACAGTGACATTGACCAATTGCCCCCAAGGCAGATTTTCTACAGAGCTAATATAGAAATTTGCATCAGGGCTATGGCCCACGGTGATGATGCGAATGTGCCTTGATGAGATTTGTTTGACGATATCTTTGCCATAATCGCTGTCAATATTGATCACAGCGGTACCGCCATCAACCAGAATATCGCTAAACAAGCGCAGCTTAGCAGCATAATACGCATCAATCGTTTTGTGATGATCCAGATGATCCCGGGTTAAATTGGTAAACCCTGCTACCGCCACAGGAAGACCCGTTAGTCGATGCTGCTCAATGCCATGGCTTGAGGCTTCCATGACGACATGAGTGATGTGTTCCTTGTTCAAGTCGCTTAAGGTCTGGTGCAACATCAACGCATCAGGCGTGGTCAGGGAAACCGGGGCTTCCATGTTTCCGGCGCGAATACCAAGGGTGCCAATGCTGCCGGCCTGCCAACCCATGCGTTGCCAGATTTGGCGCAGAAACTCAGCGACTGAGGTTTTTCCATTTGTGCCAGTGATGGCGGCAATCAAATTTGGCTTTGACCGATAAAGCTGTCCTGCCATCAGAGCGAGACTGGCGCGGCTATCTGTGACCTTGATCACAGGCACCGATGTTTCAGGAATATCCTTGTCGGTGATGATTGCGACCGCGCCTTTGGCAATGGCATCATCAATATAACGATTGCCATCATCCTTTGTTCCGGAAATAGCCACAAAGACATAGCCAGGTTCAATTTTTCGCGTGTCATGGCTGACGCCGCTAATCACCAGATCAGCGTGGGTGGTTGTTGGTTGCCTGATCAGATCAGAAAGATACATGCTTGGTTTCTTCCTTTTTGTTGAGTTCGGGCAATTCAAGCATCAGACTCTGGCGGATTTCAGGCGAATTTTCGTCAACAGGATGAACCCCAACCATTGGGGCAATCCGTTCAATGATACGGCCACCAACTGGAGCCGCCACCCAACCTGCGGTAGCAAAATAAAAGCTATGCTTCTGTGGTTTCGGCTCATCAATCATGGCAAAAACAACATATTTCGGATCATGTGCCGGAAACACAGAAACAAAACTGGTGATATTGGCTTTTTTGTTATAGCCGTTTCCGCTAGTTTTTTCGGATGTGCCAGTCTTGCCAGCAACGGCATATCCATCAATATCCGCAAAATTAGCTGTGCCGCGTGGATGGCTAACCACCCGGCGCATCATGGCGCGGATTTGTGCTGAGGTATCAGGTGAGAAAAGCTGAACATCAAAATCATTTGGTACTGTCCGTTTGATCAGGGTAGGAGAGATCACCATCCCTGACCCAACCGTTGTGGCAACGGCGCTTGTTAAATGCACAGGCGTAATGGAAATGCCGTGACCATAAGACATGGTCATAATTTCTGCTCGGCCCCAGCGTGAGGGAATAAGCGGTGTGCCAATTTCTGGAATTTCGAGTGGCGCGGCTTTGAAAAAGCCCATTTGCTCAAAATATTCTTTTTGCATCTCTGCGCCAAGCCGATCAGCAATACGGGCAGACCCTTTATTGGATGAGACGATCAATACCTCAGCCACATTCAACAGTGTTTTTTCAGGGTGATAGTCCCGAATAGAAAACCGACCAACCCGAAGCGGAGACACCACATCAATCATATCAGAAGCTTGAAACTGACCGCTTTCTAAGGCCATGGCTGTGTTGAAGATTTTAAAGGTTGAGCCAAGCTCATAAACACCAGTCGCAGCGCGGTTAAAGCGTTGATTTTCAGAAGCATGCCGGAAATGATTTGCGTCAAAATCTGGTAAAGATACCATGGCGACAATCTCGCCTGTTTCAATATCCTGTATCACTCCTGCCCCGCCAATGGCCTCAAACAAATCTATTTGGGCGCTGATTTCTTGGCGCAGAATAGCCTGAATATTTAAATCAATAGATAAGGTTAAATCCTTGCCTTCCGCCAGCTCTTGGTTTTTGCTGTATTCAATTCCAGCAATGCCTTTGCCATCTTTATCTACCCCGCCTAACAGATGCGCCGCGGCCTCAGCATTAGGATAAACCCGAACCAATTTGCGCCGACCATGGATGCCGGCTATGCCAAGCCGAAGCACATCAGCATATTTTTTCGGGGAAAGCCGCCATGCTAATTCCGCATAGCTGGATTGCCGGGTTAAGCGTGAAAAGAGTTCTTCTTCGCTCATATCGGTGAGAACACTGGAAAGCGCCGCTGCCGCTTCGTAGGGATCAAGGATCTCTTTAGGATTGGCGTAAAGCTCAAACGCGGGCAGGGTTGTTGCCATCATCTGCCCGTTGCGATCCAGAATATCGCCGCGGATCACTTGTTCTTGTGTTGGGGTGTAAAATTGCGCCTCAGCATTGACATCGGCGGCAAGGATTAGCACCCGTGAGCCGATTGCCAGAAAACAGGCCGCGGCCACCAAGCGGACAAACCCAAGTCGATTTGCTGCAACACGCCTTGCTTCTGCCGCAGGCATGTCACGAACCAGACGAATTAAACGCGACAGGATGCTCATTCAATCCTCCAAATCAAATTGGCTTCTGTTATGGCTGTTCCTTCCTCAGGATGAGTAATGCTATCCAATTTTTCGGCAGGAATGATCTGATGCTTAGCCAGAGGCTCTAAGTCCAAAAGTCGCTGGGATAAATGCAAAATGCGATCAGGACGTGACAAGTAAGCCCAATCTGATTGCAACACCATGATGCTGTCTTGGGTGGACTGAATCTCAGCGGTGATGCGCGCCAGTTCTTTTTGCCGGATATCTTGCTGAATGCCGACCAAATAAACGCAAACGCCTAATACCACGGTGATCAGCGTAAGAACTAATGATGTGCGTGCTGAAAAAACAATCATTACGCCACCTCATCCAGCAACGGGGCATCGGTCCGCGTCGCCACCCGAAGCCGCGCAGAGCGTGATCGTGGATTGATTTCCATTTCTTCTTTTGAGGCGGTGATCGGTTTGCGCGTGATCAATTCAAGACGCGGAGGATGTTCTGGAAGATCAGGTAAATGCCGGGATGGCCTAGGCCCTTTCCCTGCCTCATTTATCATAAAGGTTTTCACCAAGCGATCTTCAAGGGAATGAAAGGCGACGACAGCAAGACGTCCATCAGTGCGAAGGCTTGCCAATGCCGCAGGAAGCGCGGCGTCAATTTCTGCCAATTCTTCATTAATATGAATTCGGATAGCCTGAAAGCTTCGGGTGGCAGGATCAATTTGTCCAGGTTTCGGGCGCGGCAATACCCCACGAATAAGACGCGCCAATTCAAATGTGGTGCGGATAGGGCTTTCTTCGCGCGAACGGGTAATAGCGCGAGCGATACGGCGTGAAGCGCGTTCTTCGCCAAAGCGCCATAACACATCCGCAATATCTTTTTCAGCGGCAGAGTTAATAAAATCCTCAGCACTGACCCCTGCTTTTTCCATCCGCATATCTAGCGGCCCATCCTGTTTAAAAGAAAAGCCGCGGTCAGCTTGGTCTAATTGAGGGGAGGAAACCCCAAAATCAAAAACAATGCCATCGACCGCGGGGAGGGTGAGTTGGTGGAGGATATCCTTAAGATCTGAAAAGCGGCCTTCCCTTAAGGTCAGGCGACCTTGATATTCAGAGATCATATTTTGTCCGGCACTAATCGCATCGGGGTCACGGTCAATCGCAACAACGTGACAAGGCGCAGCATCAAGAATAGCGCGGCTGTACCCCCCGCGACCAAAAGTGGCATCAACATAGACCGCGCCAGATTTTGGTGACAACGCTTCTATAACCTCAACTACCAGAACGGGGTGATGTTCTGGATGGGGGATCATTGCCCTGCTCCTGATGGGGTTCGAGGCTTCAAGATCAGTTTTGGCATCTGTCCGTCACGCGCGGCGGAACGGCTTTTGGTTTCACGAGCCTTAAAGCTGGCAGGATCCCAAAGTTGAAAGGATCGACCGATACCGGCAAACAAAACGGTTTCATCAATATTAGCATGGGAGAGGAATTCTTCAGGCAGGACAATTCGGCCTTCGCTATCAGGGCGCATTTCTTGCGCGCTAGCAATAATCATCTGCAACATTTCAGCGTCTTCTGAAAACGCATCCATGCCATCAATGGCATCAGCGATTTGATTCATGCGCTCAGAGGACATGCCTTCAAGGCAGGCATGGGTCAACGACCGCGTCAGGATAAGCGGTTCATTCCGATGCTCAAGAATGGTCCGAAACTTCGCAGGAACAGAAACGCGTCCCTTTCGGTCAATCTTGTTTTCATATGTCGACGTGAACAATTCCACGGCGCCATCCTTCCTATGCTTGCCTCTGTCACCACCTTTGGTAACAGCCCCAGAAGAGCCAAAATGGCATCTTGGGATATTATGGGATATCATGGGAATTCATGGGCTGTCAATGGGAAAAGCCGGAAATATCTAAAAAAACACAATTATTTCATATAGTTAGCATAAAAAATTAAGATCTTTCGTTTAGTCATTGAAAAATAACAATATTCTATTTTGTTCATGTTATGTTCTTGTTTGAAATCAATATCTTACGGTGGCGAATCGCAAATGATGCAAAAGCTGTCTCTTACCTGCTAAGGGCGAGAGCATTTCTGATGAGTTGGCATATTATGAGAGAACTGCTGACCCAATAGTTGAAATGGATAGCGGAAACTTAAGCTTTTATCTTTGCTTTGGATGCGGTTTTACGAGCTTTGCCTTTTTGAGCCACTTGTCGCCCCGCTTTTTTGGTTTTAGCGCCTTTTTTGGTGGGGGTAGTTGAAACCCTCTCCGGCTGATAAGGCGGTGATGGCTCTACTCTAACCCAACTGGCATTGTCCTCCTTGCCATGATCGTGACTTTGCTGAGGCTTCTGATGATAGGTTATGTCCCGAATATGGTGCAAAGCTTCGAGGATCGCTTCGCGGTCATGGCGCATTTCCTCTAGCCGATCTAACATGGATAAAAAGACTGCTGCCAGTCCATTTATTAACCCTACTGCTACAATCATAACTATAAAACCCAAAACCAGAGATACCGACAAATCAATACCAAGCGTATCAAAACAAAATCTGACACCCACCACATAGCTGATCAGGCTGATGGGGATAATGGCAAACAGATTGATTATCCCAAAGAGGCTGGCTAGTAAGCGGTGACAATAAGACATGATTACAACTCCAGTTAGATTTCTGGGATCAGTCTATCGTCATCTTCTTAACAAATGTTTAAGCCGGCACAGAAAATTGAAATTGTAGATTAGAAATGGGTCAGATGGTCTATAAGCCGGGTTCTGTCTGTCGCCAAAGCGGCAGGATGACCATTCATCTGGGACGGAAGTTACCTTCACGCCTCATGCGACCTACCCGAACATAGAGAGAAAACCATCCCTTGCCACAAGGGCATCATGTTCCTATCTGGTCTTGCTCCCGGTGGGGTTTACCCTGCCAATTTCGTTACCGAAACCGCGGTGCGCTCTTACCGCACCGTTTCACCCTTACCGTCTAAAGACGGCGGTTTGTTTTCTGTGGCACTTTCCCTAAGGTCGCCCTCGCCGGACGTTATCCGGCACCGTGGTTTTCTGGAGCCCGGACTTTCCTCTGCCGAAACAGCGATCATCCGACCATCTGACCCAAACCTTATCTATGATGGGTAATGGAGGATGTCAAGC
Source organism: Pseudomonadota bacterium (assembly GCA_027593125.1). Classification (GTDB taxonomy): domain Bacteria; phylum Pseudomonadota; class Alphaproteobacteria; order Puniceispirillales; family UBA1172; genus UBA12202. The sequence goes on from JAQCJL010000013.1 coordinate 17,493, forward strand.
AAGGGACGGATCAGAAGTCTTCGCTGTTATCTTTGCCTTCGATGTCTTGTTGCAAGAGCGCAGCCTCAAGCCAGCGTTCTTCTTGCCGAGCCAACAACTCGCGTTCCGTGTTCAGTTGATTAACTAGTAATTTAAACAAATCCGCATCACGACTAAACAATTCTGGATCCGCCAGTTTGTCTTCGGTTGCTTGGATGCTTGCTTCTAGGGATGCTATTTCTGCTGGCAGAGTTTCTAATGCGTGTTTGTCTTTGAAACTTAGCTTACGGTCATGGGGCCTGTCAGGGCGTTTTGGTTTTGCCGCTGTTTTGGATTTGCCTGATGACGCATTTGTTTTCTGGCTTTGCTGTTTTTGGCGCCGCGCCAAATAATCAGAATATCCACCAGCATGGGTGATGATCCGCCCATCTTCTTCAAACGCCAATACCGCGGTAACGGTGCGATCAATAAAATCACGATCATGGCTGATGATAATGATAGTGCCTTTGTAATCAGCAATCACCTCTTGAAGCAACTCGAGGGTTTCCATATCTAGATCATTCGTTGGCTCATCAAGCACGAGCATATTGTGCTGTTCAACAAAAAGCCGTGCGAGCAAAAGACGGTTCTGCTCTCCACCTGATAGTGTGCGTACCCTTTGCGTGACTTTATATTCATCAAAAAGGAAGTCTTGCAGATAGCGTTTGACATGAACCGTTCGGCCTTGCCGTTCCACGGTATCGCCGCCATCGGGGCAAAGCACCTGCCAAGGGGTAGAATCCTGGTTTAAGGCTGTACGCTGTTGATCAAAATAAGAAGCTTCAAGACCAAACCCTACCTTGACCCTGCCAGAATCAGGGGCAAGTTGATCAAGCAGGATTTTCACCAGTGTGGATTTCCCTGCTCCGTTCGGGCCGATAATCCCTATGCGATCCCCTTTACGGATGATTTGATTAAAATGTTTGAACAAGGTTCGTCGAGGGGCATTTTGGGTTGCTGCACCCCCTATAGTTGCTGGCGCAGGAACCGTCGCTGTTAGGTCAATAGCTTCGAGGACTATCTGACCGCCGCCTTCGGTGCTGGCGGTCATCATGCGACTGCTGCGGCCTGCACCTGCTGCCATCGTTGATCTGATTTGCCGCATTTCTTGCAGTTCCCGCATTCGCCCTTGGTTGCGTTTGCGTCGGGCGCTGATGCCTTCGCGTGACCATCTGGTTTCTGATGAAATACGTTTATCCAGTTTTTCACGCCGCACCTGTTCTTCGGCTAAGATGACCTCAGCCCATTCGTCAAAGCCATCAAATCCCCCTTGGCGGCGGCGACACTTGCCATTGTCAATCCATAGCGTGCCACTGCCAATGCGGTTAAGAAAAGCGCGGTCGTGGCTGATCACCACCAAAGCGCCAGTATGCGTCATCAACAAGTCTTCCATCCAAGTGATAGTGGGTAGGTCAAGGTGGTTGGTAGGTTCATCCATCAACAACACATCAGGCTCTTTTACCAGCGCCCTTGCAAGGGCTACCCGTCGAGATTCCCCACCCGAAAGCCCGTCACTTAACCGGTTAGGATCCATCCCCATTCGGGTCAGATAGGCATCCGCCTTATGGGGCACAATAACGCTATCGCCATCACTGCCGGTGCCATGCTGAACAATGCTGGAAAGGCTCATGCCTTTGGGTAGGGTTGGGGCCTGCGGCAGATAGGATACCGTTTTGCCAGGGGCAATCCATAAAGACCCTTCATCGGTTTCTGCTAGCCCAGCCATGATCTTCATCAATGTTGATTTTCCGGCCCCATTACGCCCAACCAGACACAACCGGTCACCGACCTCAAGGCTGACATCCACCCCTCGCAGCAGCCAGCGATCACCCAGATTGACCCCGATATCATGAACACTAAGGAGGTTTTCTGCCATCTCTTATTCCTCACGCAGGGTTTTGATGCGTTCATAGGCCGCGTTGATGCTTGCTACTTTTTCCGTAGCGGAACGAATAAACTCTTTGGGTAATCCTGCGGCCTGTAAATGGTCGGGATGGTGCTGTCTTACTAATTTAAGCCAAGCTTGTCTGATCATGGTTGGGTTAGCATCAGGGCTGACATTCAAAATGTGATAGGGATTGTCGTCATCATGCTGATAAAGCATCTCAAAGCGGCGAAAAGCCTTATCATCGTAACCTAATTCCATCGCAACATGATAGAGATATTCCTGTTCCTTATCGGTAATCTGGCCATCCGCATTCGCAATATGAAAGAGCAGTGCCATCAGATGCTCAAACACTACCGCCTTTGGCCCGAATAATTGTCGCAATTGCCGGGCATAGCCTTCATACCCAGCTGGGGTTTGGCGTGCCAAATCCCAGAGCTGGCCGACATGGGTAATATCTTGGTCTGCGATATCTACCTTTTCCCGAAAGGCAAGAACCTCATCCAAAGTAACCTTGCCATCAGATTTTGCCATTTTCGCAGATAAGGCAACCAGAGCAACCGAAAAGGCCACATTCTGGCGCAGATGTTCATCATGCCCATCCCGATAATGATCAATGGCGTGTCCTGCTAATGCGCCGACTAATCCCCCAATAGGGCCGCCAATCGCAAGCCCGGCGGCACCACCTAGAATAGTAACCCAAATGCTCATGCCCTTTTATCAGGCAATCACCTTACATTTGGCAAGCAAAAGCCGCATTGAACACAGCAGGAATGCTAGGCAAAGATGATTTTCAGCCCTTGATTGGTTGTCTTTATGGCGAAAACTGTTATTTCTAGGCACATGATTACGGATGATGATATGGCCCCAAAGACACCCCCTGAACATCTGCTTGATGCCACCGGACTGAAATGCCCATTGCCAGTATTAAAAGCGCGGCGGCGGATTTCGGGAATGGTGAGTGGTGAGCAATTGGTGGTGCTGGCTGATGATCCTGCCGCGCCATTAGATTTTGCTCATTTCTGTGAGGTAGGTGGGCATCAGCTGGTTGAGCAAACCGAAAACGAAAAAGGCCATTTGCGTTTCGTTATTGTTAAAGCCTAATTATGACCCAGCCGCAGTGTCATAAAGTGCGGCTAACAATCTGGCGTGCATAGCGGCATGATCTTCGCCTTTATGATGATGGATAAGATGCGCTTTACAGCAATCAAAAAACCCCTCTGCAGGAAGTCCGCGTGACGTCTTGCTGATGACTACCGCCGCCCTAAGGGGGCGATGGGCTTTCGCGTCTTCAGCAATCATATGTTCTAGATATTCCGTAAGCTGATGAATACGATAGGGTGAGGGGATTGCCGCCATTTCAGCAAGGTCAGCATAGGTAATAGTCTGGTGATGCTTTGCCAGAGACAAAAGAATCTCTTGAACTTTTTGTTGCCAATGTGGATCAGTAGTGGAAATAGTTGTCATGATAATGTTATGACTTTGATGAAAGCCCAACTTCCCTATCTGGTGTCATGATGCGCTTTATAAGAGGTCTCATTTTCTCAATCCTGTTTTACGGCAACACGGCTGTCATGGCAATCCTTGGCTTGCCTTTGTTAATCTTGCCGCAAGCGGTAACTTTTTTCTGGCAGTGGTTATGGGCACGGATAATGATGGCCTTGCTTAGGGTGATTTGTGGCATCCGGTCGCGATTTGAAGGGGAAACACCGGATAGGCAGGTGATCTATGCGGTAAAGCACCAATCAGCATGGGAAACAATAGTTTTGCTGGCGCTGTTTGGCAGGCCTGTGACAGTGATGAAACGGTCGTTATTATGGATACCTATTTTTGGGTTATATCTGTTGCGGTTTGGCGTCATGGGCATTGACAGAAGCCAAGGTAAGGCCGCGCTTAAACAGATGATCCGGGTAAGCCAAAAGGCCGCCGCCACAGGGCGCAATCTTTTGATCTTCCCTCAGGGCACTAGACTTGCGCCGGGTGAAGAACACCCCTATCATAGTGGTATCTATGCGATATATGCAGCAACAGGGCTTGAGGTTGTGCCCGTGGCGTTGAACTCAGGGTGTTTTTGGCCAAAAGATACTATTGCAAAAACCCCTGGTGAAATTGTTGTTAGCACATTGCCGCCAATACCGCCGGGACTTTCCAGACAAGAATTGATGCAGCGTCTGGAAGAAGCCATTGAAACAGAAAGCCAAAAACTGATCATGGGCAAACCTCACGCGTGATCAAAAGGGAATGAGGAATAGCAATGGACGGATATTCTGGCGAAAACGGTAGGCAGCGAAATGTCATTGGCGGCTTTTTGGCTAGTTGTTCTGAACGCCCAATGACGGGATTTTATCGCACCGGATGTTGCGACACTGGTCCTGAAGATGCCGGATCACATACCGTTTGTGCTGTTATGACAGCTGAGTTTTTAGAGTTCAGCAAAGCGGCAGGAAATGACCTTTCCACCCCTAGACCTGAATATGGATTTGTTGGGCTTAACCCTGGTGACCGCTGGTGCCTTTGTGCCGGCAGATGGGAACAGGCCAGACAAGCCGGAAAAGCCCCAAAGGTTGTGCTAGAAGCAACCAATCTGGCATGCCTTAATATTTGCCAGCTTGAGCATCTAAAGGCCGCGGCCTTTGATGAAAACCCTTAAGAAAGAGAAAAAAAATGCTAACGCTTGACCAGAAAGTTACCGTAGTTTGCACGGAGACAGATGTCACTGCTCCTGGCAAAATTGTTCGTATCAGGCCTGATGGATTTGATGTTGCTCTTGGCGACCTTATCATTAAGCTTTATCGGCACAAGCCGAATATTTATGTCGGCAACCAATCAGGGATGGAGTTTGTTGTTCGCACCTGAACTGTTTTCCCAAAGGATTACCACCTATGGCAGATCAATCGAAAACACATGGTCGTCACCCTGATACCGCCTCGCAAGAACAAGATACTGAGCAAGCAAAAATGGGGGCAAACACGGATGCTTCATCTGGCGGTGATCGCTGGATTTGGGGGGTCTGGCTTATCATTGCGGTGATTGCTATTGGCATTTTACCCTTGACCACGCGTGGCCTAGAAATGGCACGCGCCATTGCCAGTTTTTGTGGTTTTCCTGTCTGATGGGTGATGCCCTTATGCTGGTTCAAACCGAAACAGGGATGCTCTCTGCCCTTGGTTTGATTTTTTTACTCGCGGGTTTAGTAAAGGGGATGATCGGAATTGGGATGCCTGCGATTTGCATGGTGTTAATGACCTTATTCTTGCCGCCTTTGGTCGCAATTCCATTAACAGCAACCCCAACCATGATCGTCAATGTCCTGCAACTTTACCGTGCCCAAGACCGCGGTTTGATTGTCCGGCGGTATGGTTTTTTTGCCATATCGTTATCACTTAGTATTTTTGTCATTGGCTATTTTGTTCGCTCTTTTCCTGAAGCCCTTTTGCTTTTGGTTCTTGGTGTAGCGATGGTCATTTTCTCAGTTCAGTCTCTGGTTGGCTTTAGTGTAAGAGTATCGCCGTGGCAAGGTTGGCAATTTCTTGGCGGGGTCACATCAGGTTTTGTCGGCGGGCTTAGTTCCGTCTTCTCACCACCTATTGTGATGTATTTGCTTGGCCGTAAAGTCGAAAAAGAAGAGTTCATAGGCGCCACAGGTTTTCTTTTTCTTGCTGGGTGTTTACCGCTTGTTGGGGCCTTGATGCTGAATGGCGTTTTGACCTTTGAGCTTTTTATCAAATCTCTGGCTGGTTTGGTGATTGCCTTAACAGGATTTTTAATTGGTGAACGCATCCGGGCCTATATTTCTCAATTATGGTTTCGCCGCTTAATCCTCATCTTTTTTCTAATCATGGGATGCCGGTTGATCCTCATTTCCGTTCTCTGACATGTCCGGATGAAATGGGATTTGTCGCGTTTAGAAAACTAGGTCGCATAAGTGCTGTTTTATGGTGCATAAACGACAAAACCATCCTAATTTATCCCCTTGTTTTGTTTAAGAATTTGGCTGATCTTGAACACTGATCACGCAGCTCGGAGATGGCGATGTCAGTGGATAGATTAGGGATTATTCTTATCATAGCTGGAATATCGCTGTTTAGTATTCAAGACTTGCTGATAAAGGTACTGGCCGAACATGGATCCTTGCTTCAGATTTATGTGTTGCGCGGTGTCATTGGCGGTTTAGTTATCCTTGGTTATCTCTATATCACAGGCCGGCCAATCAGGTTTGGGACAGCCTATCCGTTGCTGACGGTTATCCGCTCAACCTTCTTTTTTGTCGGATTTATGAGCTTTTATATCTCGCTTTCGCTTATGCCTATTGCCGAGGCAACAGCACTCTTTTTCATCAGCCCGTTGTTCATCACGATTTTATCGTGGTTTCTCTTAAATTATCAGGTAGGATTATATCGTCTTTCAGCCATTATTATCGGGTTTATTGGCACAGGGCTTATTGTTAAGCCTAGCTCTACAAATTTTGAATGGGCTTATATGTTGCCGATTATAACGGCACTGACTTATGCTATTTCCATGATGATTGCCAAACATACTCGCGATCAGGATACGGTTTTTCAGCAAACCATTCATATGTATTTAGGCAGTATCTTTTACGGCCTTTTGATCCTGGTGGTGATTAATTGGCTTGGCCTGTCTTTTGAAGGGGTGAGGGGGCTTGAATATGTGTTCCGCCCATGGTCATTCTCAGACCTCATGATATTGGCATCAATTACGACCATATCGGTGGTAGGGACAATCGGAATGATTTTCTTGATATCCGCTTATCGCATCGCGCAACCGCCTGTGGTTGCACCATTTGAATACACGCTTTTGGTGGTGTCTATTATCGTAGGATATGCCGCTTTTGGTGAGGTGCCCGACGCATATTCTATTACCGGCATGATTATGATTGTTTTCTGTGGGTTGTTTATCTTTGTCCGTGAGGAAGTCCGCGGAATGCCTTTGGCGATTAAAATTCGGCTTAGATAAAATCTGACCCCAAACGGTTTCAACGCAATCCTAAGTCATAAAAAAGCTGGCCAAAAGGCCAGCTTTAGAAAATGATATTTGAAATGTCTTAGACAGCAGAAAGGTTTACAGCAGAACTTTTGCCGTTTTTGCCTGTTTCTACTTCAAAGCTGACCTGCTGATTTTCAGCAAGAGTTTGCATTCCGGCGTTTTTAACAGCGGAAATATGAACGAAAACGTCCTGTGATTTGTCTTCGGGTTCGATAAACCCATAACCTTTGGTTTCGTTGAACCATTTAACGGTGCCATTTGGCATGAACTTCTCCTTAAGAAGTGAGTTGCTAATCGTCAAACAACTTCAATTTCCGTAGAGAAGCAAAGCGTTGACCCCTTATCAACGTGATAAGGTATCCGCTTATGGCACTTTGTACGCCCAAAATCCAGATAAATTTCATTTTTGCTAATAATGATGTGTTCGATAACCAACCCTGAGACAGGTAAGGCATCATTGACAACCAGCTTGGTTGTCCTAAGATCTAACCTACCGATGTCTGAAAGACAGACCTGTCGTTTCCGCCATGGGCGCAACAGGTTATTCTTGGGGTTTCTTATCGCCCGTGGATTTGATCTGGCCTAACCATATGATCTTTTTTGTGGTGTCAGGTAGCTTATAATGTAAAGGAAAATCACCTCATGGCAGATATCCATATTCAATTTACCCTTTTTTCAGCGTTCTATTCGCCTTTGATTTCTACTATGACTGGTGGTTTTCTTGAAGATGAGGGTCTTAGCTATGACTGGAGCGTTGCCGCCCCTGGCACTTCAGCAATCTCAGCGCTTGAAGACGGCACCGCTCAGGTGGTTCAATCTACGATCAGCCAAGGGTTTAATCGCCTTGAAAAAGGTAAGCCGAATGTGGCAAAGCATTTTGCCCTGATTAATGATATGGATGGGTTTTTTATCACCAGCCGTCAACCAGATGCGTCTTTTAGCTGGTCAAGCCTAGAAGGGGCAGAAGTGCTGGTTCATCATGGCGGTCAGCCGATGACCATGTTTACCTTTGCTTGTCATAAAGCCGGAATTGATATTGATAAAATTAAGATCATTGATGCAGGAAATGCCAAAGAAATGGATGCTGCTTTTCGGCGAGGCGAAGGCCAGTATATCCATCAGCAAGGCCCAGCCCCACAACAGCTAGAAGCTGATGGGGCAGGATATGTGGTCGCGGCGCTTGGGCCAGTGATTGAACCATGTGCCTTTTCCAGTCTCGCGGCGATACCCGAATGGCTTGCAACGGATCAGGGCAAAGCCTTTTGCCGCGCCTATGAACGCACACGCAATTATATGAATGATACTCCAGCCGCTGATATCGCTGCTGCCCAGAAATCATTATTTCCTCATACGGATGAAACCGTACTTGCAGAATGCATTAAGGCATATCAGATGATGGGTTGTTGGCCGCGTAGCATGGAAATTACCAACAAAGGGTATGATGCGATGCTAGATATTTTTACTTACGATGGTAAAATCACTAGCCGACATCCTTATGATCAGGTTTGTGTTCGTGTTTGATCCAATGGCTGTGAGAGATCGCCACTGATTTAGTGGCAAGCTTTGCCTAGGGCTTTTAGTCGCCAATAATTATAAGGAAGCGGCGTCAGAAAGCCGGCCATCAGCATAACAGGTATTACCCACCACGTTAGCTTAGCACCCCCGGTTAGGGCAACATCCACCACGTTCATTGCTAATTCCATGGCCACCATGGACAGAAACGACATGCCAATCGCGGTTTTGAACGCGATCTTTAACGCCATCTGGCGCGATAGAATAAAGGTTTCCAGCATGATTGAGGTCAGCAAACCATTAATAATGGCCAGTGTCATAATATGTAAGGTCGGCCAGGGTATGCCTGTATATTGAAAAAAAGCAATGGTGCCAAAATCACCAATTGAACACCCAATAAGACACCACATAGTATTATATGATGACCGCCGCCATGTGTGCCGGCAGGTCCAGTTTATGGTTAAATGTGTGGTTAGTGTTGCCATAATACCCCTCTTTACATATGATTATGAACCTTCCCCTTAAGGTAAAGTAAAGCGGTTTTTGTGGAGACGGACTTGAATATTGGAACAGCAGCAAAGCAGGCGGGTTTAACTACTAAAACCGTTCGATATTATGCCAATATCGGTTTAATCGTGCCGTATCAGAACCCATCATCAGGGTACCGAGAATATATGGAAAGTGATGTCGCCAAATTGCAATTTATTGGGATGGCGCGGCGCTTTAATTTTTCAATTGATGAATGCCGCGAGTTGCTGGCTCTCTATGAAGATCGCAACCGAAGTAGTCACGATGTGAAAACTCTAACAATGCTAAAAATTAAAGAAATTGAGAATAAGATTAAAGAATTGCAGTCTCTTAAAGATCAGCTTTCTCACTTGGCATCAGGTTGTGATGGTGATGACCGTCCAGATTGCCCTATTTTAGATGCTTTAAGCGCAGGAAAAGGACAATCCTGATAATCCAGCTAGAGAGCTTTCTTTGAAAAAGATATCTATGATCAATGCAGAGAATATAACATTC
>JAQCJL010000129.1 GCA_027593125.1 Pseudomonadota bacterium
ACAAATGCATAAAACTCACATACTAATAAAATTACTTATTTATAATATAGTGAATAAAAATAGATGTGATGGCAAGCGTCTCAGCGCAATAACTTAAAAAGAATGATCTTCTCACTTGAATTCAAGAATGAAAATTATAATTATAATTCAGCGACATTGTAAAATTATTCAATAAAATTTAAGGACTTATTTATGAACCCGTTTCAGTATGCCATCCTTCCTTTTAAGCGCTACTTTGAATTTAGCGGGCGATCATCACGAAGTGAACTTTGGTGGTTTTTTCTGCTGACAACATTAAGCGGTTTTTTGCTTCAAATGATATCTGTTGCGACTTTTGATCCGTGGTCATATAGCAGTTACCGTTTTATTGATGTTATCATTTTGTTATGGACTCTATTTACATTCATACCTCAAATATCTGTACAGGTTCGCCGGCTTCACGACCTTAATCGGACTGGGCTGTGGTTACTGCTATTTTATGGTCTGTATCTGATCGGTGTAATGATTTCACTTTTCGGTGTATTTCTTGCTGGAATGGGTGAGTTTGGCGGCTTTGGATTAATGCTTGTCCTGTGTCTTGTGATTTTAATTGGCACTCCGATCTGGCAGATTGTTTGGTATTGTCTGTCACCGGTTGATCAAGATAACCGATTTGGCCCAAATCCATTGTTGATGCATGGCTCAATTCCAGCAACGCCAGCACCCGTGGCAGCACCCACCCCACAAGCGCCTGCTTCGTCTGCCCCTGCCTCATCGCAAGATACATCATCATCTTCAGTTAATGATCGGCTAGTAGGCCTGAATAAGTTGTTTGAAGACGGCCTGATCGATGAAAAAGAATTCAAAAACAAAAAGAAGAAATTACTCGATGAATTGTAAAACACAGCACCACTGATACTGCTTTTACAACATCAGGAAAATCCATTACGGCCGGGGAAATCCCCGGCCAATTTACGAGCCTCAGGCATTTTCAGCCAGAGCCGAAGTTTCTTTCGCCTTAAACTATGATCCTCGTAATCTTCAAAAGCGGTGCGTGAATGCAAAACCGCATAGTTGTTGGCAAATTGGATATCGCCTTTTTCCATCATCATATCAACGCGCATATCCGGCCGCATCATAATGTCATCAAACACATCCAACGCTTCGATTTCAATGCGTGATAGCGGAATTCCCATTTGCTCATACCCCAATTCAATATACTGGCGCAGATAGCGGCAACTTAACTTGTCTTCATGAAAGCTGAAAATAGGGGACATTTTATCTGTGCCAAGATGCGCATAACAAAAGGGGCGATAATATAAACTAAGCAAATGCGGATGTTCCTCTATGATCCTGTTATAAATCATGGCAGCGCTGACCAGACTACTCATACCGCCATGCTTTGCTTTTCTGATGCACAGCAAGCCCACAACATCTGATGGATCAGTATGATAAGGCAGATATAGGTTGGTTTCATAAACGCGCGTGTCTTTTTTGGTGATATCACCTACATTCATCACTAACCCTAAAAGATCGCCTTTGGGGTTTTGTTTTACGGGTTCTCCCATATAAAGCCCGATTGCAAAATACACTTGTTGGATTTGCTCATCACTATAGTCATCAAGAGGCAGGCCGCGCAGTAACGCAAAACCGCGCCCTTGTTCCAAATCATTGGTGATCGCATCTAGGGTCTTTGCTAGAGGTCCAATAGAAATATCATCAAGCGTGATTTGCGGAAAGGCCAGTTGGGAACGCTCAAACTTAGCTAACATCTGCGCAAGCCCGTCGCGTTCTGCGTCTGTTATGGTGTAAATCCAGCTTGGGTCATTGGCGATATCCGATCCCTTCCAAACAGAGGGCCCAATGATTTTACTGGTTTTCATCATACTCATGACTGCAAACTCCTAACGATATGAGAATGCGTAAAGTAAGACTCAATGCGATGCAGATCAAGAAATTACCCTCATATCTCTGGTGTAAATTCTAGCATTAAAGCCAAATGCGTTGAAGCGGTAAAATGGCCAGACAGCAAAGGGGAATGCTTAAGTCGTTTCAACAAAATCATAAGGTGAAAGCAATTTCTATGCGTTGACAAGAGAGCAAATTAATCTTATTCGCAACATGTTAAGCGCATATTTTTAGGGTGATTATTTTTAGTGTCTGTATGCTAACCCTAAATTGATCAATTGGCTCAAGAATATGACACAAATCAAATTTCAAGATGTATATAGGGATGCTGTCCAATCGTTGTTTGGCACAAACCCCTCAGCACAAGAAATGATTGACGCTTATCCAACTGCGCATTTGACCGGCACTGCCTCAATGCAAACAGGCGGCGGAACCTTTTTTGATATCTTTGCCAAAAAAGGCCGTAAAGAGTGGGAAGAAGTCGAAAAACTCTTGACTCATTTTAAGCATTTAGGGGTCAGACAATCTGCTCTCATACGCGGGGATTTTCTCTTTGGATATGAACCGCAACCCTATGATGTCATTAAGGCTATGGTGTTAGAGTTTGCTAGCTTGGGGATTAACATTCTGCAAAACTTTCATGGCATGAATGACGCGCGATGCCTGATAGGGGTAGCGAAAGCGGTGAATGAGGCGCAATCAGCAGGGTATGATATTCTTGCGCAAGGCACCATTTGCATTGAGGATAATCCAAATATCACCATTGAGGGATGCCTTAAGTTTGCCCATGAGTTGATCGCAATGGGGCATCAGGGGTTTTACCTTAAATCTGCTAGTGGGCGGCTGTGGCCAGAGTTTGTGTATGAATTGGCTTCGGCCTTATATCAGCATTTTCCAGATCAGGATGTGACCATTCATGCTCATTCTACCTATGGCGAGGCACCGGCCTGTTATATGGCGGCGGCGTTAGCCGCAGTAGAAAATGGCAAAGATATCACCATGGATGTTCAGCATCCTGCGCTTGCGGGGTCAACAGCTCAACCCAGCATGAACAAAATGGTAGGACTGATCAAAAATCATCCTGACCCAAGAATTAAATCCAGCGCACCTGATCTCAATATTCATGCCATTAAGGCGAGTATGTTTTCGCTTTATGGGTTACGGTTTCGCTATCGGGAATATGAATCTTCATATCACCCAAAATTGGTAGATGCGATGTATCTGGCGCGAACACCTGGCGGGGCATCTGCAACCTTAAAATCCGTGCCAGGTCTGGTTGAAACCTTGGGGCGGCTATTAGGAAGCCCGGAAAAGCACGCGGAATGGGATCAGATTCAGACAGAGATTTATAAAATGCAGGCTGATATTCTTGCTGATTTGGGGCAACCAACGCAAGTCACACCCTATGCCGCCAACACCACGGGGCAGGCCGCGTTATCCCTTTGGCATCACCTCGAAGGCCGTGATAAATATCACGCGTTGTTTCCTGGAATTGCGGATTATCTTGCCGGGCGTCATGGCAGAGTGCCGCCGCAGGCCAATCCAGAATTGGTCAAAAAAGCATTGGCACAGCTTCGTCTTGATGAACAGGAAAGCTATGTGCTTTCAACAAATCGGCCCGATGGGTTGCCTGCCGCAGAAGACAGATTGAAAAAAGCTGGTATAGATGAACCCAGCTTGCGCGAATGTGTTTCCGCCGCGTTATTGCGTAACTCTGGCCAGTTTCAGGCGGTTGACCATATTCTGGCTTGTCGTCATGACACCAATATTCCCCAAGAAAAACCAGAATTGCCGTTTTATGCCCGCGCGCCACGGCCGATGCCACGCCCAGATGGGGCAGGGTTTAATCGGGATGTGCGCGACGCGGTAAATATTGTTGGCGGTTATTCAAAACTGCAAGAGATTGCGGAAAGAGCGCTGCATCTCAAACAACTTGTGGATCGACATTACATCTTTCCTGAAGGGGAGGAAAATATCGAAAATGAGTGGTATGATTCAAATATCCACAAATTAGCGGATGTGCTGGATGGTATTCCGGTTATGTTGGGCGAGGCTAATTTTTCTCATGGTCAGAAAATGATGATGCTAAGTCATGATAACGCAAACAGCATACATCTTGCAATTAAGGACGCTGTTGATCAGAAAGCCGAAGGGCTTTATGATTTTATGATCAATCAAATCCGCCTGATGAAGTCATCTGAGTTGCAGCAATTAGGGGCTGAATAACTCTAAATGGGAAATTTAAAATCGAATTGTTGATGTCGCTTTAGCTGGGTGATACGATAAGCATCTTCATAAAGGCTTCCATAAAACTATAGGAACATAAAGGTAATAAACTGATGCGTAAAATCTTCATGCTCACCTCACTTCTTGTGATGATCACTCTCACTCCTGCCGTGGCAGGGGATGTTGATGCCGGTGAGAAAGTGTTTAAAAAATGTAAGGCGTGTCATTTGGTTGACCAAGAAAAAAATAAAGTGGGGCCGCATTTGGTTAATGTTTTTGGCCGTACCGCCGGATCTCTGGAAAGTTTTAGTAAATACTCCAATGCCTTAAAAGACAGTGGCATTGTTTGGAATGATGACACCCTGAACGGGTTTCTGGAAAAGCCTAAGGCTTATGTTAAGGGCACCAAGATGGCCTTTGGCGGGCTTAAGAAAGAAGAAGATCGCCTAAATGTCATTGCCTATCTCAAGACCTTTTCGCAATAATTCCGCTTTAGCTGCCATAAGGGTTTCGTTGAGGGTTATTCACTTATA
>JAQCJL010000130.1 GCA_027593125.1 Pseudomonadota bacterium
TCAGGCAGGCGCACATCTTCAATCACTTGCCGGGCTAAATCCATCGCATCAGTCGCACTCATATTCCCGTGGATCATAGGCACTTCAGCCAATTGCTGACCTATTTTCATCGCAGGGTTAAGTGAAGCCATTGGTTCTTGGTAGATCATGGCAATTTCGGAGCCGCGAATTTGGCGCAGTTCCGCTTCGTTTAATTTTGATAAATCCTGGCCTTTAAACTTAATTGAGCCGCCAACAACCCGACCGTTTACCCCTAAATCCTGCATCACGCCAAGGGCAACAGTAGATTTCCCACAGCCAGATTCGCCAACAAGACCCATCGCTTCCCCAGGCATCACAGTACATGAGAAATCCATCACCGCAGGGATTTCAAACTTTCGGGTAAAGAATGAAATCGATAGATGATCAATTTCTAGGATGGGTTGAACCGCTTGTCCTTTTTTGGTGGCCATGGTTCTGCTCCTAATCCTTGAGGGATTCTTCTCGCAGACCATCAGCAAGAAGATTAAGTCCTAGCACCAGCGACATCAACGCAACCGCAGGCGGCAAGGCAGGGTGAGGGTATATAGAAAGGAGTTTTCGCCCATCATTGATAGTCGAACCCCAATCCGGACTTTCAGGGCTAACACCAAGGCCAAAGAAGCCAAGCGTCCCCAATAAGATCGTGGTGTATCCAATGCGCAGGCAGAAATCCACAATCAGTGGTCCGCGAGCATTAGGAAGGATTTCCCACAGCATAATGTACCAAGACCGTTCCCCACGGGTTTGGGCAGCAGCAACATATTCACGGGTCTGGATGTCCAGCGTAATGCCACGCACAATACGGAACACGGTGGGGGAGTTCACAAATACAACCGATACAAACACATTGAGCAAATTCGGGTCCATATAAAACACCCCAAGCGGGTCAGCGTTAAACGCCAAACCAGAATACGCCCAAAGACAAATGATCAAAGTGATACCGCAATAAAGATTTCTTTTGCCCGGCTGGTTAAAAAACCGTGACTGAAATAGCAATACCAGAAAAACAATCGGAAACAAAAATAGTACCGCCGCCATAATGGTAGGGATGCCAGTGACCCTAATCTCAGGCGTTACCAGCAAATAGAACAGCAAGATTACCGGAAATGCCAGCACCAGATTAGAAATAAAGCTTAAGATCGTATCAAGGCGTTTGCCAAAATAAGCTGCTGGCAATCCAAGTGTAATCCCAGCCATAAAGGCAAAGGCCGTTGCCGCCGGTGCAATGGAAAGCACATTTCTTGCCCCCATAACCATGCGTGAGAACACGTCACGAGCTAGATTATCGCCGCCTAACAGATAAAACTCACCTTCCAAGCCACGCACAGGTGTTCCGGGCACTTTATTTTTCATGCCAGAGACCTGAACAAGCGGATCAGCAGTGATAATCATATCGGCAAAAATCGCTGTTAGCACCCAGAACAAAACAATAGAAAATCCAATCAGGCCCACGCGTGAACCATAGAGTCTTCCATAGAGCCCTAAGCGTTCACGAAAGATGCTTGAGGCAACCATGATGATAGCCATGGCAATCCAAACAGGCGTGAATTGAATCAGCATCTGAATGATAATTTGTGTCCAGGTTAATGGTTCCATGCGAATACCTGCCTCAGGAGACCCTGATTTTGGGGTTGAGGAAAACATATCCGATATCAGAAATTAACTGTGTCACCAGAACAACAAGCACGGCCACAATGGAACAGGCCAAAAGCAATTCGATATCGTTATTGCCTGCGGCTTGAATTAGTGTCCATCCAAACCCTTTGTAATTGAACAAGGTTTCAACAATAACAACACCAGTCAAAAGCCATGGAAATTGCAGCATAATCACCGTAAAGGGAGCTATCAAAGCGTTACGAAGAGCGTGTTTAATGACTATGTTCCTGAACGAAACCCCCTTAAGCCGAGCTGTTCGAATATATTGCGCTGTCATAACTTCGGTCATAGAGGCGCGGGTCATACGCGCAATATACCCCACGCCATAAAGCGCGATGGTAATGACAGGCAGAGTGAAATTCGCGAACGTCGCATTATCCATTGCCGAAGTTGCCGTGCCATTAAACCATTTCAGACCAAAGGCAGCGCTAGCAAAGATAGAAATAAAGACAACACCCGATACATATTCAGGGGTTGCGGTGGTAATAATTGAGAAGGTAGATAGCGTGCGGTCTGTGCGTGATCCTTCGCGCATACCTGCAAGCACACCAATCATCAGTGCCGTTGGCACCATAAGCAACATAACGAATGCCATTAGTTTGCCTGTAAGTTCAAGCCGCTTAAAAATGATTTCTTCTACACGGCCCTGAAAAAGCGTCGTGTAACCAAGCTTGCCCTGAAACACACCGCAGAAAGTCGGATAATTACCATCATCATCAGCCAAATATTTGCAGCGAGCAATAACCGACCCGTCTTCTTGGTCGGTATGAACCCATCCGGGAACAACCCCAAGCCATTCCCCATATCGTATGAATATATTCTGGTGATAGCCATGGCGGTCAAGCCAACTGCTTACCTCCACTTCGCTCATCCGATTATTTGCTTCGGTCTTAGCTAGTTTTTTAAGGTTCGGTTCGAGATTGGTCAGAAAAAAAACAACAAAAGTAAGGCATAAACTAGTTAATACCATTAAGCCTAATCTTTTGATGAGGAAAGATAGCATGATAAACCTGAGGTTAAAAAAGCCATGCCGATTTCTCGGCATGGCTTCATAGTTTGAATAGCTTAAGAGCTAAAGCCCATATACTGATAGCGGTTTTCAAAGGTCACATGCATATCAGCACCTTTGAGGTCTTTCCGGATATAACGGAAAATCGCACGCCAGTACGGCTGAATAGTCACGCCTTCGGATTGGACGATTTCTTCCATTCTTTTCATAAGTTTGCGCCGCTCGTCAGCATCGGCAATAGCCAGTGCTCTTTCCAGCAGGTCGTCAAACTCTTTGTTGCTCCAACCGAACTCGTTCCAGGCTTCTCCTGAACGATACGCCAGACCATAGATCTGAACGCCGAGAGGACGCTGGTTCCAGTTGGTGGATGAAAAGGGATATTTCGTCCAGTCATTCCAGAATACAGAGCCAGGAAGAATAGTCCGCTTGACCTTAAAGCCAGCATCACGCAGCTGCTGAGCCACGGCATCTGTGGTATTTTTCCGCCAGTCATCGTCAATCGAAACGATTTCGTGCTCAAAATCTTCCATGCCGGCCTCTTTCATCAACGCCATCGCAGCGGCGGGATCGTGCTTGAGAGGAGGCAATTTGGCATATTCAGGGTGAATTGGGCAGACATGGTGGTTTTCAGCAACTTCACCAAGACCCGCATAACCCAATTCCAAGCAGACTGCGTTATCAACAGCCATGGAGATGGCGCGGCGAACGCGAACATCAGCATATGGCTTCTTGCCGTCAACTTCAGCTTCCTGATTAGGACGAATAACAATGGTTGAAGCCGTAACGACCTGTGACTTCTCAAATGAGCCAAGGGCATCCATCACTTCAACAAAGTCGCCAGTCATCTGGTGCACCATATCGACTTCACCGGATTCGC
This sequence comes from Pseudomonadota bacterium, assembly GCA_027593125.1. GTDB lineage: Bacteria > Pseudomonadota > Alphaproteobacteria > Puniceispirillales > UBA1172 > UBA12202. The sequence goes on from JAQCJL010000130.1 coordinate 3,564, forward strand.
AAGCCGCAACCCATGCTGATGGGTCTGTGCCGTAATCGATGATCTCAATACGATCCAGATAGGCACCATTACCTTCGTTCCACCATTTGTGATTGGCGTTACGCTCCAATACAGCTTTGACTCCCACTTCATGGCTTACCGGCAGATATGGCCCGGTACCGACCGGGTTATTCACAAGCATTTCTGCAGAATTGTCATAGGATTTATGAACAATAGCCGCCGGGTAATCAGCGGCGCCAACGATAATGGTAATATCTGGCTTTGGCAGGTTGAGGCGAACCGTGTGCGCATCTACCACTTCAATAACACCTTTGCCAGCTTTGTTTGTGTTTGGATCAATCAGGGTTGCCATACGACCCGCCATGGAATTACCTTCCACGGTCTTGTCGCACCAGCGTTCAATATTGTAGGCAACGTCTTCAGCGGTGAAATCATCGCCATTGTTCCATTTTACCCCTTTGCGAACATGGAGCGTATATTGGGTAGCATCTTTACTGACCTCCCAGCTCTCCAGCAGCTGACCTACCAAGCTACCATCGGTTTCATAGTGAACAAGATATTCCAAGAAACCACGGCAGAAGTTTGCAATTTCAGACCAATCCCAAGTTCTGGGGTCTTTCATCGGGCGCACTTCCATCTGGCAACGCAGGGTGCCACCCATCTTTGGGGAATGGCTTCCTGCTTTGGATGGGGAAATGCCAATCATAGCATAAGCCGCGACTGTTGTTACACCAAGAGCCGTAGCACGAGTGAGGAATTCACGACGGCTTAATTCGCCTGCCTTAAACTCCCGTGCGTACATTTCTGCCGCTTGGTGGGTTTTTTTGTTTCTGAACGTAGTAGATGACATTTCAATTCCTCCCGTCAAGATTACGTTATCGTAGTTGATCATGAGTTAAACATAAAAAGATTTGCTTATCAACGACACCAGATTAAATTTTCTAATATTGTGACATTTGCTTGGACTTATGAGAAATTTATATAAAGTAAATTTCAACAATATGTTTAAGAATCGACAACTTATTATCAAATCAACAACAAAACTAGCCTTT
>JAQCJL010000014.1 GCA_027593125.1 Pseudomonadota bacterium
TGATATGGTCAAAGGGGACTGGATTAAGCCTGGTGCAGTGGTAATTGATGTTGGTATTAACCGCATTGAAACCCCTGAACGTGGAGAAGGCAAAACCCGACTCACTGGTGATGTGGATTTCAATGAAGCCAAAGCAATAGCGTCTGCGATTACGCCTGTACCCGGTGGGGTGGGGCCAATGACTATTGCCTGCTTGTTGCGGAACACTTTGGTGGCAGCAAGTCGGCGGCATGGCTTCTCTCTGCCAAAAGATATCATCTAACAAGCACGTGCGCTGGAGCTGTTTACCCCTCTTCCCCTGCGACAAGAAAGCCATTCCCCCTTTGACTGTGAACAGGTTAGGATGAATTAAAATGTCTAAGAAAGATCATCAATGCTAGGAATGTCGTATATATTGCTAATCGTTGCGATGCTTGCTGTGGCTGGCGTGTTGTTCTGGGGGATCATCACGATGGCACGCGGCGGGGATTACAATTTTAATTGGTCAAATACGATTATGCGTTGGCGCATTTATCTTCAGGCCTTAGCAATTGCGATTTTTGTTATTGTGCTTTTGTTAAGTGGTGGTTGATAAAATATCTATCAGCCGTTAAGACGAATTGGTTATTTCTAAGGGTATGTCAGAATGGTTAAGTTAAATAAAATCTATACGCGCACGGGTGACAAAGGCGAAACTAGCCTTGTTAATGGTCATCGTGTGTCCAAACATTCTATTCGCCCTACCGCTTTTGGAACGGTTGATGAGGTCAATTCCATCATAGGTATTTGTCGATTACAAACCTCTGCCCTTTCTGACAAAACCTTTGATGACATGCTGTCACGCATTCAAAATGATCTGTTTGATCTGGGCGCGGATTTGGCTACCCCATTTGGTGAGGAACGTCCTGAGCAAGCCTTAAGAGTGACCCCTAACCAAGTTCAGCGCCTTGAGGCAGAGATTGATCTTATGAACGCTAAACTTGAGCCACTGAATTCGTTTGTTCTGCCGGGTGGTGAGGCTGCTGCGGCCTATGTTCACATGGCTCGAGCCATGACAAGACGAGCCGAACGTGATATGACACGTTTATCCACTGAAGAACCTGTTGGTGATGCGGCAATGCAATATATCAACCGCTTGTCCGATCATCTGTTTGTGATGGCGCGTGCTATCAATCAACTAAATAGTGGTGATGTGTTATGGAAACCGGCAGCAAATGCCTGATGATGTTTAAAAAATAGAATTGAAATTGTAACCCTAAATCTTTTCTGATGATGTTTCATGGAGAGAACCGAAAATGAAAATACTGGTACCAATTAAAAGAGTGATTGATTACAACGTAAAGGTGCGCGTGAAGGCAGATCAATCAGGTGTTGAACTGGCAAACGTGAAAATGGCGATGAACCCTTTTGATGAGATCGCTGTTGAACAAGCGATCCGTTTTAAGGAAGCTGGCGCAGCGGATGAAGTGGTAGCCATTTCCATTGGGCCTGATCAGGCTCAGGAAACCATCCGTACCGCACTGGCGATGGGGGCTGATCGCGGCATCCATGTTCAGGCATCCCACGACACCGAACCTCTAGCCATTGCCAAGGTGATTAAGGCCATCACGGACAAGGAAAACCCTGGTCTGATTCTGATGGGCAAACAAGCCATTGATGACGATAGCAACCAGACAGGACAAATGCTGGCGACGCTTCTTGGCTGGCCGCAGGCAACCTTTGCCTCTGGGGTTGAGCTTGATGGAAACAGCCTTAAGATCATTCGCGAAGTGGACAGCGGACTAGAGCATATCACCTGCCCTATGCCTGCGGTTGTCACCGTTGATCTTCGCCTTAATGAGCCGCGTTATGCCTCGCTTCCTAACATTATGAAAGCCAAGAAAAAGCCGATTGATCAGATCAGTCTGGAAGATCTTGGTGTTGATGCAAGCCAGCGCCTCAAGACTATCAAAGTCGAAGAACCACCAGCACGCCAAGCTGGGATCATCGTTGATTCGGTGGACACGCTAGTAGAAAAACTTACAAATGAAGCCAAAGTGATCTGATTGGAGAACCTCATGTCAATTCTTGTTATTGCTGAACACAACAATACCGAACTGAATGCATCAACCCTCCACACGGTAACCGCCGCCAGCCAGATTGGTGGGGATATAACCGTGCTGGTTGCTGGTCACAACGCTGGCGATGCCGCCAAGGCTGCTGCCTCGGTTGCTGGGGTTAGCGCAGTTCTTCATGCTGATGCTGCTGAATATGCTAATGGGATTGCTGAAAATATGATCCCTCTGATTGCAGGTTTGGCAGATCAGTTTTCGCATATTCTTGCTCCGGCCACGACCTATGGCAAAAACATTATGCCAGGCGTTGCCGCACTTAAGGATGTTGCCCAAATCTCAGACATTATTCGCGTCGATAGTGCTGATACCTTTCAGCGTCCGATCTATGCTGGCAATGCTCTTGCTACCGTACAATCAGGCGAAAGCCTCAAAGTTATCACTGTTCGTTCCACCGCATTCGAACCTGCGGCGGCTAGTGGCGGAAGTGCCGGGGTATCAAGCGTTAATGGCACTGGTGATGCTGGAAAATCCAGCTTTGTAAAATCCGAAATGTCATCATCAGATCGCCCTGAACTTACCTCTGCTAAGATTGTTGTGTCTGGCGGACGGGGAATGCAGGATGGATCAAACTTTGCCATGCTCGAAAAAGTAGCAGATAAACTCAATGCTGCTGTTGGCGCTTCACGCGCTGCGGTCGATGCTGGATTTGTTCCTAACGATTATCAGGTTGGTCAGACTGGTAAAGTGGTTGCCCCTGATCTTTATGTAGCGGTTGGGATTTCTGGTGCCATTCAGCATCTAGCCGGCATGAAAGACAGCAAAGTCATCGTAGCCATCAATAAAGATGAAGAAGCACCAATTTTCCAAGTTGCTGACTATGGGTTGGTATCTGACCTCTTTACTGCTGTTCCTGAACTGGAAAGCAAACTCAGCTAATTTGCCGCTAACTAATAAATCAAGCGCCCCCTTAATGTATTAGGGGGCGTTTTTTTTGAGCATATGGCGGTATCAAAACGACACCGCTATGCCAAAAGGCATTTACCCCTCAAGATATGGTCTGATTTTAGCAATGACTTTGGGATCGTCCCAAACCGCATCACCTGTGATCTGTGCTGTCATCATACCATCGGCACGCACACACCAAGTTGTTGGTAAACCACGCAGGTTTAATGCCTTAGCCAGACGGCTATTCACATCAAAGCCGAGGTCAGGCCCTGTTATTTGCAGTTCCTCCAGAAACGGGAGCGCTTTATCTTGGCCTTTGCGATCAACACTGATCAACAGCACCTTAATGCCATCTGCCGCAAAAATATCATGAAGTCGCATCAGTGATGGCAATTCATGAACACAAGGAGGGCACCATGTTGCCCAAAAATTAACTAGCAATGGCGTTCCGCGCCAATGATCAAGCGAGACTTCATAACCTCTGTGGTCAAGAAACGGGGTTTTCGGGCTTGGCATAGAGAGTGGTTTCAGTGTATCCAGAACGGCATGAGCCGATTTTGGGGCAAACCCCGCCCCTATTCCACCAATGGCACACGCCAGACCAAGCGAAAACTGGCGTCGGCATAATTGACCGGAAAGGGATGGATGCGGATCACTCATAAGGGAAATGATAGCATGACAGCAAGCGGACATAAAAAGAAATCGACTTCAACCAGCAGCATTTGGGGCGGCCGGTTTTCAGGTGGTCAAGATGAACTGATGATAGCGGTCAACGCCTCTATTGATTATGATCAGAGACTCTATGAGCAGGATATTAATGGCTCACAGGCCCATGCTGAGATGCTAGCCGCGCAAGGCATCATTAGCGCTAGTGATGCAGATAGCATAACCAAAGGCCTTGAGGTCATTCGCGATGAGATCCGCCAAGGTGATTTTGTTTTTTCTCACGCGCTTGAAGATATCCATATGAATATCGAAACTCGCCTAAAAGAGATTATTGGCGAACCCGCAGGCCGGCTTCATACCGCTAGATCACGAAATGATCAGGTAGCCACAGATTTAAGGCTTTGGGTACGCCAGCAATGCGATGATATTGATACGGCTTTAACCGCTCTGCAGCAGGCTCTAATGGATCAGGCGGAACAGCACGCCGCTACATTAATGCCAGGTTATACCCATTTGCAAACTGCCCAGCCTGTCACATTTGGTCATCATCTGATGGCTTATGTCGAAATGTTAGGCCGTGATCGTGGACGCTTTGCTGATGCCAGAAAGCGGATGAACGAATCTCCTCTTGGTGCCGCAGCTTTGGCAGGAACTTCCTTTCCTATCGACCGCCATATGACCGCTAAAGCATTAGGGTTTGATGCGCCTATGGCCAATTCTATGGATGCTGTATCCGCGCGTGATTTTGCCATGGAATATCTGGCGGCGGCGGCGATTACCGCAACGCATCTGTCACGCTTAGCTGAGGAGATCGTGTTTTGGTCATCTGATCGTTTTGGATTTATCCGGCTTTCTGATGCTTTTTCCACAGGATCATCAATTATGCCCCAAAAACGCAACCCTGATGCGGCAGAATTGGTACGGGCAAAGCCTGGGCGCATTACTGGGGCATTGATCACGATGTTAACGGTTGTCAAAGGGTTACCCATGACCTATTGCAAAGATATGCAGGAAGACAAAGAACCTGTTTTTGACGCCACGGATCATCTGGGCATTGCGATTGCCGTTATGGAAGGCATGATCCGTGATATGACCGTGTTTCCTAAAGTGATGGCAGAAGCATTGGCATCTGGCTTTGCAACGGCAACTGATTTGGCGGACTGGATTGTCGCACATTTGAATGTGCCTTTTCGTGACGCGCATCATATTACTGGTCAAGTGGTTGCCCTTGCTGAACATAAGAACAAAAGGCTAGATGAATTGACGCTTGACGAATTGCAGTCCGTTCATGATGGGTTAACAGCGGAAACCCTTGCTGTACTTGATCCGGCAGCATCAGTGGCGTCACGGCAAAGTTACGGCGGTACGGCGCCTGATCAGGTCAAGGCCGCAATTAAAGCCGCTAGAAAACGGTTTTCTTAATTTCGTCCATGGGATATGTCTTGGCAAAGATATTTTGGTCAAGAGAATAAGCCATAAAATTGGCAGGTGAGGATATTATGATGAAAACTCAGCACTCTTATTCGCGTTTCCTTGCAATAATGGCATTGCTTGCTGCGGTGTGTTTTACCCTAACAGCTTGCGGTAAGCGCGGCGATCCTTATCGTCCATCGGAAATTCCAACCGACTCATCCACATTGAATTGAGCTAATTGCATGGCAGGATTTTATCGTGATCAAGGGCAACTTTGTGTTGATGGCGCATCTTTAGCAGACATAGCGTCAGCGTTTGGCACGCCTTGCTATATTTATTCTGCGGCCAAAATGGCGGCTAGCTACCAAGCGATTGCACAGGTGTTTTTAGGCCCAAACCGCCGTATTCATTACGCTATGAAGGCCAATTCCAATCTGGCTGTGCTAAAGCTATTTCAGCGCCTTGGCGCCCATGTCGATTTGGTTTCCATTGGCGAATATCACCGTGCCCTTGCCGCTGGGTTCACCCCAGATCAGATGGTGTTTTCTGGTGTGGGCAAAACCGAGGATGAATTGCGTGAAGCGATCATTGGGGGCATTGGTCAGATCAATGCTGAATCTGTTGCTGAGGTTGATCGCATTATTGCCTTAGCCAAAGAAACCGGCCTGATGCCGTCGGTTGCACTTCGCATTAATCCTGATGTTGCAGCAGGTGGCCATGCAAAAATCTCAACCGGAGGAAGCGATACGAAGTTCGGCATCCCCGGAACAGAGGCCAAAGCCATTTATCGCCGGATGACCGATAGCCAAGTGATCCACCCTTCGGGCTTGGCTGTGCATATTGGCTCACAGATCATGGATCACGGCGCCTTTGCCACCGCATGGCAATATATGCGTGATTTGGCAGATCACCTCAAATCACAGGACTATCCTGTGCCATGCCTAGATTTGGGTGGCGGCATAGGCGTGGATTATACCAATGGATCAACCGCTGATCTGACCGCGTTTGCCAACACCGTTGAAACGGTGTTTGGAGATAGTGATTATCACCTAGCCATTGAACCTGGGCGTCTCTTGGTTGCCGAAGCTGGATGCCTGTTAACGCAAGTCATCTATGTTAAAGACGTCGAAGATAAGCGTTTCATTATTGTTGATGGTGCGATGAATGACCTGGTCCGCCCAACGCTTTACGAATCCTTTCACCGAATGGAAGCCGTTGGCGATCATCCTGCGCATAGCATTCCTGCGGATATTGTTGGCCCAGTCTGTGAAACAGGGGATTATCTGGGCTTAGGACGCCATATGCCAAGTCTAAAAACAGGTGACCTGGTAGCGGTAATGTCGGCTGGGGCTTATGGTGCGGTCATGCGCTCAAACTACAATTCGCGCCCTCTTGCCAAAGAGGTGATGGTTGTTGATGGCACGCCGCATCTGATCTCAAAACCCCAACAGATCAGTGATTTGCTTGCCGCAGATATTATTCCCGCGACTATTGCCGATTTCCCGGCATCCGAGCCACAGGAATAGCGACAATCTCTGTGTCCACATCTGAGCGCAAAGGTTCATCCAAGGTTAGTTGAACATTAAGCGGCAAGCGTCCGCCTGCTGGTATCACCAATTCATCTAGCTCAACCTCTTTTACCGCCAGCACTGTTCCGATCATATCCTGAACAGAAATAAAGATAGGAGGCGCGTGGGTTGGCCAAATGCCATTATTCACTACCTCTCCTCTGATACGAACCGTATCCCCATTGCGTTCCCCGCGAATAGCCTCAAAGCGAATCACCGAAGTATCCGGAATTACAGGCAGACCTAGCGTCTCAAAAATGGCAATAGTTGATGGAAAGATAGCAGAAACAATATTTCGCCAGATCACCGCACCGCCTATGATGATAGCAAGCATCGCTATGCTTGCAATGGCCATGGTTAATGGGCGCGGCAATCGGCGTCTCTTTTGCCGAGGGTGAGGAACACTGCCAGATCGTAAAGGCTTTGTGGTCTCAGTGCTGGCGTCCAAACTATTGGCGCCCAAACTGCTGGCGCCCAGACTATTGGCATCCGCCATAGGATCATCCCCATTTTCAGGGGCTGGTTTATCATCAGAAGCCAAGGCCGCCATCGGGGCGGCAAGATCATCACTATTTGATTTGCTGGCCTGCCAAATATTCTCACAAACAGAGCATCTGACTTTTCTGCTGCCTTCGGCTGGGATGAGATCATCATCAACGGCAAAGACAGTCTGACAAGATGGACAAGTGATATGCATAAACAAACCCTTTACAAGATAATCACAAGAGCCTTGATCCCCACATCATAGCCCGATAATTTAATAAGAGAAAGGTTAGGATATGGCAATCTTCCGTCGCGGTCTTCTGCTGATGATCTTACTGATGGCATCTTTTGCTATCGGATTGCAGCATTTTGTTCATACGGTTCGGGTGAGTTATCATTCAGCGCCACTAGAAATGATCTGGCCCTCTAAAGATGAGACTGGGATTGTGGTCGCGACTGGTGGTGGCAGGCGGGTTACGACTGGCCTCAACCTTCTTAAAGATAACTATGGCAGCAGATTGCTGATTTCAGGAACAGGGAAAGGGGTATCTAAAGATGACATCACCGCCCTTATCCCGTCAGAAAGTGACAATGCGGATCAACTTTTTCATCTAATGGGGTGCTGCGTGGATCTGGGCCAAGCTGCCACAAACACTCGCGGCAACGCTATTGAGGCCAAAGACTGGGCAAATAAGCATGGTTATCATCATCTGTTGCTGGTAACAGCGGATTTTCATCTGCCTCGCAGCCTTATGCATTTCCGTTCGGCTATGCCAGAGATTGAAATTATTCCTTATGCTGTGCCAAGTTTTGAGCTGGACGACACCGACACCCCGATAACAAAATGGTGGAAAAGCCCTGCCACCATTACCTTAATCGCCAAGGAATATGCCAAATATTTAATTAGCCAAGTGGCTTGATCTAGATATCACCAAGAATGACCTAACCCTGATCAATCGTCGAGCTGACCAGCGTCTTTGATGCGCTTTCGGATATCTCTGGTTCGAGTAAAGAGGCTTTCCAGTTTATCACTCTCTTGCCACCTGATAGCACGCTGAAGATAGGATAAGTCTTCGTTAAATCGCTGCAGCATCTCTAGCACCGCATCCGAATTATTGATAAAGACATCGCGCCACATCACCGGGTCTGATGAAGCGATGCGTGTGAAATCCCTAAATCCTGATGCTGAAAACCTAATCACATCATTCTGTAAATCGTTTTCAAGATCAAAGGCTGTGCCAACAATTGTATAGGCAATCAAGTGTGGCAGGTGTGAGGTAATAGCCAAAACCTTATCGTGGTAATCGCAATCCATCGTTTCAACAATCGCGCCTGTGGCAGACAGAAACGCCTTAAGGGTTTCGGTGGTGGCATCATCCGCCCCATTAGGTATCACAATCCAATAACGATCCTGAAACAAGGTTGCAAACCCTGCTTCGGGTCCTGAATATTCAGTTCCGGCAATAGGGTGCGAAGGGATAAAAACAGCATGATCAGGCAAGGCAGGACTGACATCTTTGATCACTGATCCTTTGGTCGAACCTGTATCTGTGATCACAACCCCATGCTTAAGATGCGGTGCCATTTCACCTGCAACATTTGCCATAGCGCCAACAGGAATTGCCATCACCACCAGATCAGCATCTTGAACCGCCATGGCAATATCATCAGTAACAACATCACCAAGCCCAAGGGCCATAGCCTTATCGCGCACTTCAGCATTAGCATCGAACAGCACAAGCCTATCGCAAAGGAGTTTGCTCTTAATCGCTCGGGCAAGGGATGACCCAATTAACCCAAGCCCGATGATCGTAATCTCAGGATATCTGCTCATCTGGTATCAGCTTCTGGGGCAATGCCCATGCCCTCAACATGAGAAAGGTCTTTGAAAGCTGATGTTACCAATTCCATTTCCGCATCATTGCCAATGGACATCCGCAAACAATCGGGCAAGCCATAAGGCGTCATTCGGCGAAGCAGAATATCGCGATCAATCATAAATTGATGCGCTGCTGCCGCTGCTTCTGGGCTAGCAAACCGGATAAGAAAGAAATTAGCGACACTAGGCAATGGCGTAAAACCAGCCTGCAAAATTGAGGCCTGTATCCGAGGCATCCAATGGCGGTTATGGTCAATTGAACGCTGATAAAAGGCTTTATCAGCAATCGCTGCCGAGCCGGCAATTGCCGCTGCAGCATTGACGCTAAATGCCCCGCGAATAGACGCAAGCGTAGAATAAATCTCAGGCGGAAAATACCCCCAACCAAGCCGCAACGCACCTAGCCCAAAGATTTTTGAAAATGTCCGTAACATGACGACATTATCATATTTTTCGACATATTCGGCACCATCCGTGTAATCCTGATCACCACCATCCAAATATTCGGCATAGGCCGAATCAAGCACTATGATGATGTGGTCTGGCACATTGGCAATTAGCCGTTCAATATCCGCACGAGGGATCATGGTTCCTGTCGGGTTATTCGGGTTAGCCAAAAAGATCAATTTGGTGCGCGGGGATATCAGATTCAAAATGGCATCAACAGAAACCGTTAACCCCTCATCAGGGGCAATCACCGGAACACCGCCAGCCACGGTCACAGATTGGCGAAAAACCAAAAATCCATATTTGGTGATAATCGCCTCATCCCCATCGTTACAATAGGCCGTAGCAAGCAACCCGATGAGTTCATCAGAGCCGTTAGATGGTAATATCCGAGCCGGGTCAAGACCAGAATAATCAGCAATTGCCGCCACCAAATCGGTATCTATTTGTTCAGGATAACGATGCAGACGATCCCCCATCTGGCGCAACGCTTCTATCGCTTTGGGTGATGGGCCTAACGCCCCTTCATTCACCGAAAGGCGAATAGGGTTAGCGCTCACCGTGCCAGAAGTGTCCGGACGGTAAAGGGCAATGCGCTCGAGGGCTGATTTGGGTTTAATGCGGCTCATGATCGGTTTATGACAGATATTCAGGGTTTTTGAAAGACCCCTACCGCATGATCAAGATCGAGATGATAACCAGGTTTTTCGCTATACTTTCCCTGATTCCAAATCAGCGTCACATCAAGCGCTGATGGGTCGGGGCGATGCCGGGAAAACAACGCCGCCGGTGTAAGTTTTGAGGTTGGGAAAAAAGGCGCGGTAGCAACTAGCCACACGCGAGAGTCCAGAGCCGTATAATCCTGCCAAGGTCCTGTCCAGCCATCAGGATGATGATCCCAATGCGGCAAGATGGCTAAATCTGCCTCACCCTTGGCAAGCATCGCCAGCGCATCAGCATGATCTTGCGTTTCAATGGGGGTTACCTCAAGCCCAAAGCGCCAATTCATGGTAGGCATAAGACCATGATCTTTGCCAGACATCACCAACCGCATGACACTCTGCCGTGATAAGTTAGCAGACATAATTTGCCGCCATATCCCCTCAATCATCAGAGGGGCAAGGCTAGATTGCTGAGCCAATTGGTTTAAAATCATGGCCTCTCGCCCAGGGCGAAAATGCGGCCCATCCCCTTTGCTAGCTGCTACCCGTGCCGCTATTGCCAGACGCTCTTCGATTAAGCGCAATAAGGTTTGATCAAGCTGATCAATTTCACGGCGAATATCATCCAAACCAGTTTGTGAAGATGTGCTCATGATCACTTTGCCTCATGCCTACTCTTTGGGCTTGGCTTTGCCAAGTTTGCTACTGCTTTTGAGCGTAATTGCCACGCTTTTCGTGTTAGTGGTCTAACCGAATAGATCATTTTTTCAGCTTCGACAACCAGAACCCCACCAAAAGTGTGTGGAAGATGTTCTACCAGCGGCGCGGTGCGTAAATATATACTTGGCGCTATTGGCGGTAAAACCAATGCTGATCGGATCGAATGGACGTGAAACCCGTGGTCTTCAAGCAAATGTTTGATCTGGCGTTGGCTGAACGGCTGACCATGACCAAATGGCGTGTGCTCTTGACTGGACCAAAGCCCGCGCCTATGCGGAATAACCACTGTGAGGCGGCCACTTCCCTTTAGCAAACGCCAGATTTCATCAAGCAATGCCGCTGGCGAAACCGACACCTCAAGCCCATGTATCATCAACACATCATTCAGACTGGACGACAAAAGCGGCATGTTCGTGTCATCTACTTCTGCCAAGCGCGAGGGCTTACCTTTAGGCCAGGACCGCAAATGATAGCCACTAAACTGCAAGACGATCTGATGCCCAGAATGCCGAGAAAGCAATTTCATATAAGGCCGTGCGTAACCAATGCCCGCAGAGACGCGGGTGTCATGATCTGAAGATGTGCCAACGGTATAGATTTTTTCAAGCTGGCGCGTCACCAATCGCCTGACCGTCTTGCCCAGAGGTGAGCGATAAAACTGAAAGAGTATATTTTCATCAAGGCTGTCCATATTGCTTTTCCATCGGTATTGGCTATGCTTGATTTGATCCCTTATCGGCACATAAGAAACAGGAAACGATCCATGGCTAATGCTTCTTCCCCATCCGCACAGCTTACCCGTATTGCGGCGCTTGACGACAATTATATATGGTTATTGGCGAACCCGTCTAGCCATGAGCTTGCCATCATTGATCCGGGTGAGGCAGAACCTGTGATCGCATGGCTAGAAGAACATAGCATAACCCCGACTGAGATTATAAACACACACCATCATGGTGACCATATCAACGGAAACGCAGAACTGGCAGAACGCTATGGCATTCCCCTAACAGGGCCTGCATCAGAACAAGCACGCATCAATGGCATGACCCGGATGGTTGCTGGCGGTGATCACTTAACTATTGCTGGCTATTCCGCACAAGTCATCAATACCCCCGGTCACACCACCGGTCATGTGGCGTTTTATTTGCCCGATTGCTTTGGTGATCATGGGGTTGCTTTTGTCGGTGATACCCTGTTTTCCATGGGATGTGGCCGTGTGTTTGAAGGAAGCATGGCAGAGATGTGGTCATCCTTAGCCACCCTTCGTCAACTGCCGGATGCCACCATTATCTGTTGTGGTCACGAATACACCGCCAGTAATGCGCGCTATGTCGCCCAACTCGGCTGGCAAACCCCTTCGCTTGAGGCAAAGCTATCTGAGATCAAAGCCTTGATCGATCAAGGCAAGGCTACTGTGCCTGTCCGTCTTGGTGATGAGAAAGCCAGCAATCCTTTTCTATGTGCTGATGATCCTGAACTGGCAACGGCATTAGGCTGTGACGGGGCAGACGCGGTAGAGGTTTTCGCAGCTCTTCGGGGCGGAAAAGATAACTTTAGAGGTTAACCACGCCTGACACCCATCACATGGGGGGCTGATCAAATCTGGCCTGAGCTGATGCGATAAGACACCGCCCGACAATCGGGATAAACATCAGGCTTTGATGTCATTACCGTGACCCCAACCACATCTTTCAAAGATAAGATAAAATCCAGAATGCGCCGTGCCAGCGTTTCTTGCAGATCGTGATGACGCTCACCAGCAAGACGGATAACGCCTTCGCGAATGATATCATAATCTAGCGTCTCATCAACTTGATCTGATGATGGCTCTTTCGCTGGATCAAGGGCAACTTCGAGGTCGATTAACACCCGTTGACGCGCCTCTTTTTCGAAATCATGCAGCCCGATAGAGCATAGCACTTCAATTCCAGACAATATGACCGATCGGCGAGAGATAGGAGCCGTCATAATTTATTCCTGCACATCAAGAAAGGCTACATCACGATTAGGCGGCCGCAAATGTAACCCCCCATCAATAACAATGGTATGGCCTGTGATTGAGGGCGTGTCCAGCAACATTTTTGCCGCACGAACAATATCCTCAACCTCAGCCCCACACGATAGGGGATTTAAGCGATGCGCTTGCCGATATTCTGCGTCTGTCTGATCACCAGAACGCAAGGTAATACCAGGGGCAATCCCATTGACCCTTAGCCATGGTGCATAGGCCTGTGCCGCTAGCCGCGTTAGCCCATCCAGCGCCATTTTCGACAAAGTATAAGTAAAATAATCTGGATTAAGCCCAACCAGCTTGGCGTCCGTAATGTTAATCACTGCCCCTTTAACAGACTGATTTTCTGCCGCTGCTGCAAAATCGCGGATTAGCATGGCCGGAGCCATCATATTAATCGCCATATGCTGTTTCATTCCCTGTGCCGAAAACGCCTGAGAGGTGTCATAGTCAAAACTTGAGGCACTGTTTATCAATGCGGCTAGGTTTCCTTGTTCAACGCATGATGCCATAAGCTGTTGGCAAGCGGCTTCATCAGAAAGATCAGCCTGATGCAGGCATACCATTCGGCCAAGGGCGGTGATCTGTTGGCCTGTGGTTTCAGCTTCGTCTTTCGAATGGTGAAAATGCAGATGAATATTCCATCCATCAGATGCTAATGCTAGGGCCAGACCGCGGCCAATGCGCCGTGCCGCACCTGTAATCAGTACCCAGCCTTTGGCGATATCCTTTGCGCCAGTTTCAGCGACAAGATCAGACAAAACTAACTCCATTTCACGGTTAAACTGTTTCAACGATGAGATCAGGGACAATCCCCGACGCAGCAATTGCCGCATCAGCACCGCCATCACGGAACAAACCATGGCTGGTAATTAGTACCGTGGAAAGTCCAGCAGCCGCACCACCCAGAATATCGGTATGGAGGCTGTCCCCAACCATAGCAATCCGCTTTTTATTTGAAATAGGGTGATGATAAGTTTCTTCTAGCCTTTGCAACGCCAATTCAAAATGTGTTTGGTGCGGCTTACCGAACCATTGCACTGACGCATGATTTTCTTCAATAAGTCGCCAAGCCAGATAGCCAGGCTCACGGCTATAGCGATCAGGATGAGGCGCTCCAACATCTGGATTAGCAATCAGCACAGGGCAATGTTTGGCGGCAGTTTCAGCCAAAGCATCATGCCAATCTTTGTTCCATTGTGTTGCCCCCATCACAGCAATAGCGTCACATTCTTGCCACGGGCCTCGGTCGTCATAATGAAGCCGGTGTTGAATTAACCCTTCAACCTCAATATCTGCCGCCATGCTATCGACAACACCAATACACTGCCATGTCTTCGGACGCTTATGGGTAAGCCAATGGGTCAAGGCCGCTCGGCTTGACACCACCTGAGAGGGAATAATGGGTAACCCCATGGCCGCATATTTATTGCCAATGCTTGTTTCGTTTTGTGTCGCACTATTGGTAACAACCAGCACAGGCAATTGTCTTTCTTGCGCCATGTTTAACAATTCTAATGCTCCTGTGATGGCGTCAGGGCCAATATTCAGCACCCCAAACCCATCAAGAAAAAGAGCATCAAATTGATCTAAGACATCCCGAAGCCGCCTTGCCCTAGCCCCCACACCTACTGGCATTTCTGGCATTACAGGACGCAAATGCTCATAAATCCTGAGGATAGTATCAACATCGAAGTTCTCCTCTGAATGCGCTGTGCTCATGTGTTGCCCTTCGTGTTTGATCAGTTTTGTCATTTAGTGGTGGTCAGCATTGGGTTTCTATCGTTATATACCGAAAGTGAAAGGAATTGGAAATGACTGTAACCAAACAAGCCCCCCAACAAACCCCAACAGATAATCGCCCTGTTATTCTCATCACTGGCAGTTCAAGCGGAATAGGGCTTGATAGTGCCCGTTTTTTTCATCAAAAGGGATGGCATGTGATTGCCACCTGCCGCAAGCCCAAGGATGTTGAACGTATGCGCGCCGAAGGGATGACGAGCTTTGTCCTTGATTATGAAGATCAAGCCAGTTTAGATGCCGTTATCCCAACGTTGAAGACCCTGACAAATGGCAGGGTAGATGTGCTCTTTAACAATGGCGCTTATGGCATACCAGCACTAGTAGAAGATTTACCAACACCTGCCTTGCGGCAAATCTTTGAAGCTAATCTTTTTGGCTGGCATGAATTAACGCGCCAAATCCTACCCCTGATGCACGCGCAAGGAAAAGGCCGGATTATTCAAAACTCATCAGTTCTGGGTTTTGCCGCCATGCGCGTTCGCGGTGCATACAATGCAACTAAGTTCGCGCTTGAGGGATTAACCGATACCATGCGCATAGAACTGGCCAATACTAACATTCATCTTATTCTTGTAGAGCCTGGTCCAATCCGGACAAAAATTCGTGAAAACGCTTATCTGCAATTCCAAAAATGGATCAACTGGAAGGATACCAAAAACATTTCCTTTTATGAAAAGGCGTTAATCCCAAGATTGAGTGATCCTGACCCTAAAAAAGATCTGTTTGAGCTAATGCCCGATGCCGTGACGCGCGCAGTGTGGCACGCCGCCACCGCATCACGCCCACGCATCCGGTATCGCATTACCAATGCCACAAAAATTATGGCTGTGGCTAAGCGGATTTTGAGCTCACGCCTGATGGATCGCTTCGCAGGCAGGTTCTAGGGGTTTACCCCCTAGTTCCGAAAATCTGAGTGTTCTTCATCCAGCAAGGCTTTCAGTTCATCAAAATGATGTTGAGCTTGATCGGGATAAGCTTCGAGCTCTGCCGCTGTCTTGCTGGCAATCGCATGTGATAATACCCTTAAGGGCTGACCTGTTTGAAGCGCCTTAATATAGGTTTCTGCGGCACGTTCAAAATAATACAGCCGATTAAAAGCATCAGCGACCGTATTCCCAATTACCAGCACCCCGTGATTGCCCATAATCATAACTTGTTTTGAGGGGTCTTTGAGCATAGTGGCGCAACGTGCACCTTCCTCTTCAAAGGCCAATCCTCCGTAATTGTCATCAATGACATAGCGTTCATAAAAGATGGCGGTGTTTTGATCTATTGGCAAAATATTGCTGTCTTTGAGCGAAGCCAACACCGTTGCATAGACAGAATGCACATGAAGCACGCATCGGGCATGGGCACAATGCCGATGGATAGAGCCATGCAGACCCCATGCAGTCGGATCAGGGGCATCAGGCGAATCCGCCGCTGGCGGATTGTTCGAATCCAGCATGATCATATCGCTTGCTTTAATACGAGCAAAATGACGGTTTTTCGGATTCATTAAAAACTGCGTACCCGCATCATTTACCGCAAGCGAGAAATGATTAGCAACCGCTTCATGCCAGTTGAGTTTAACTGACCATCTAAAGGCAGCAGCCAGATCAACGCGTTCTTCATAATGTTCAATATTC
The DNA here is from genome assembly GCA_027593125.1 of Pseudomonadota bacterium. Classification (GTDB taxonomy): domain Bacteria; phylum Pseudomonadota; class Alphaproteobacteria; order Puniceispirillales; family UBA1172; genus UBA12202. The sequence continues at coordinate 16,262 of JAQCJL010000014.1, forward strand.
CGCCGGCTTTCCTTCAGTTCTGCAACAGCCATAGTCGCCTCCTTTATGCCGCATTGGCAAAATTAAACCTAGCAATGTTGTTTATCCCCTTAATGGGGCTATGTTTCCCTATTTTACCAATTTTGACAATAGTTTTAACACTTGGCCAGTTTGGGTGATTTTTTGTCGCATGAGCAGAAATTGCTTGGCTTGTGAAACGGTTCTAATAAGATAAGCCAAAGTTAGAGAGAAATTAAATTTATGCGCTATTCGATTTGGTCAATTCTGCGTCAGGGGCTAAAGGGAAATCGTGGCTGGCCACTAGCGTGGCGAGACCCTGACCCGAAGCCTTCTTATGATGCGATTATTATCGGCGGTGGCGGCCATGGCCTTGCCACAGCTTATTATCTTGCATCTGAACACGGCATGACCAATATCGCGGTATTGGAAAAAGGCTGGATAGGCGGCGGTAATGTTGGCCGTAACACTACTATCATCCGTTCCAATTACCTGTTGCCAGGGAATGAGGCGTTTTATGAATTGTCCCTTAAATTATGGGAAGGGTTAGAGCAAAGCGTAAATTATAATGCCATGGTTTCCCAACGCGGCATTATTAATCTGTTTCATTCTGATGCTCAGCGTGACGCTGCTGTTCGCCGAGGCAACAGTATGATTTTGCACGGCGCGGATGCTGACATACTGAATGAAGACGACTTACGCCGGATGTGTCCTTTTCTCAATTTTGATAATGCCCGTTTCCCTATCAAAGGCGGATTAATGCAAAAGCGCGGCGGCAGTGTCCGTCATGATGCTGTGGCATGGGGTTATGCGCGTGCGGCAGATCGGCTTGGGGTTGATATTATCCAGAATTGTGAAGTCACTGGATTTGTTATGAATGGCGGAAAATGTATTGGTGTTGAAACTAACCGAGGCCGCATCTTAGCCAAGAAAACTGGGGTTGCTGTTGCCGGATCAACAAGCAAAGTGATGGCAGGCGCAGGCCTGCGACTACCTATCGAAAGCCATGTTTTACAGGCCTTTGTTTCTGAAGGGCTAAAACCATTGATCCCGGGGGTGATTACCTATGGGGCGGGCCATTTCTATATCAGCCAGTCTGATAAAGGGGGATTGGTGTTTGGCGGTGATATTGACGGCTATAACAGCTATGCCCAACGTGGAAATTTACCTGTGGTTGAAGATGTCTGTGAAGGCGGCATGGCGTTAATGCCTATGATTGGCAAAGCTCGGCTTTTACGCATGTGGGGCGGCATTATGGATATGTCTATGGATGGTTCCCCCTTTATTGATAAAACCCCTGTTCCAGGTCTTTATCTGAATGCTGGGTGGTGTTATGGCGGATTTAAGGCTACTCCCGGCTCAGGATGGTGTTTTGCCCATCTGCTGGCGACCGACCAAATGCATGAGGTAGCAACCTCATTTCGGTTAGACCGGTTCAAAACGGGGGCAGTGATTGATGAAAAGGGTTCCGGCGCACAGCCGAACCTGCATTAGAGGATTAGACATGATCATTCCCCATCCTCTTCTTGGCCCGCGTGATGCATCAGAGTTTACCTATCTTGGTGATGCCAGCCTATTGCTTCGGCCTGATGCCCCAGTCGGAGACCCTACAACCCAGACCATGACCGCGTTTCATGATTATATTCATCTGCGTGATAATCCCCATGGCGTCCACCGCGAATTGTGGTTTCATGAACAAGGTGACCGATCTTGGCTGGTGGTAACACGCCATGTGTCTAGCCACGAGATCCTTTCTGTGGAGCTGGCAAGCGAAGCAAAGAAACCCCGTAAAAACACCAGCAAAGCCAATGTGAAAACAAAACCCCAAAAAGGGGGCAAGCGATGAGCCGTGATATGCGCATAAAAGGCGGCATCATTGACCGCTCATCCCCATTAGGCTTTACCTTTAATGGACATCATTATCATGGGTTTTCAGGCGACACCCTTGCCTCTGCTTTACTAGCGAATGATGTGCATCTGGTAGGCCGGTCTTTCAAATATCATCGCCCACGCGGCATCATGACCGCTGGCCCAGAAGAACCTAATGCCTTGATGACGCTAGGTGAAGGGGCAGACCAAGACCCAAATATGCGTGCCACTATGGCAGAACTATTTGATGGCATGGTTAGCCGAAGCCAGAACCATATTGGCCCATTAGGGTTTGATGTGATGGCGATTAATGATTGGCTGTCGCCTGTGCTAGGGGCTGGGTTTTATTATAAAACCTTTATGTGGCCTTCGGCCTTTTGGGAAAAGTTTTATGAACCTATCATCCGCAAAGCCGCAGGTTTAGGCGCGCTTTCCACCATCGAAGACCCTAGCCAATACGACAAAGGTTATCGCCACACCGATCTGTTGGTGATTGGCGGCGGCATTGCCGGATTAACTGCGGCCCTAGCCGCAGGCCGTGCTGGCTTAGATGTTATTTTAGCAGATGAGGATTTTCATTTTGGTGGGCAATTGCTCGCCGCCCAAGGGCAGATAGATGATCAATCGCATCAGGATTGGGTTAACGCTGCAATTGCAGAACTTAGCGCCATGGATCATGTTACCCTGATGCCGCGAAGCACCGTCTTTGGCGTTTATGATCATGGCGTTTATGGTGTTTTAGAACGGCTAACAGATCATCTTCCCGCTGACCAATCCGGCCCTTATCGTCAGGTCATGTGGAAAATTATGGCCAAGCAATCCATTTTGGCTAGTGGCGCATTGGAACGCCCTGTTGCCTTTGCTGATAATGATCGCCCCGGAATTATGCTGGCTGGTGCCGCGCGCGAATATGCCTCGCGTTATGGGGTAGCCACCGGATCCCGCGTGACCATTATGACTAATAACGATAGCGGGATTGATACCGCGATTGACCTTGATAGTCTTGGCATTTCTGTAGCCGCTGTGATTGATAGCCGTGCCGCCGCCAATAGCCATGTGCGCCTGCCTAAAGGGATACGGTTGATCACCAATGGTCAAATTACTGGAACACGCGGACGCAAGCGGATATCTGGGATTACGCTTGCTTCTGGGGAAAAATTAACCACTGATTGTCTGGCCGTATCTGGCGGCTGGTCGCCGACTTTGCACCTGACTTGCCATCATCGCGGACGTCCGCAATGGGATGATCAGATCATCGCCTTTACCCCAGGTGCGGATATTCCGTCAGAGATGCTATTAGCCGGTTCTGTGACAGGGGCCATGTCCACCCAAGCGTGCATTGACAGTGCCATCCGTGCCGCAGATACCGCGATAAAAACCCTTGGTAAAACATCTAACTCTAGTGCAACGAAAAAAGGGACAAAGAGAGAAGCGACTCCTCACCCCAAAGCTGAAAACCGCGCCTATGACATCTCCCCTCTTTGGCAGATGGGGGGCGGCAAAGGACGCCAGTTTGTAGACTATCAAAATGATGTTACCACTAAGGATATCAAACTGGCCCATCAAGAGGGTTATCGTTCCGTTGAACATCTCAAGCGTTACACCACTCTTGGCATGGCAACAGACCAGGGCAAGCTGTCGAATGTCGTAGGCTTGGCCCTTATGGCAGAAGCCTCAGGAAAAACCATCCCTGACACAGGCACAACCATATTCCGGCCACCTTATACCCCTGTTCCTATTGGGGCTTTTGCCGGACGCAGCAGAGGCTCTGCCTTCAGACCTACACGCCTAACCCCATCGCATAGCTGGGCCAAGGAACAAGGTGCTGTTTTTGTTGAGGCTGGAGCATGGCTTCGCGCCCAATGGTTTCCGCAAGCAGGGGAAACCCATTGGCGGCAATCCGTTGACCGTGAGGTGATGGCAACACGATCCGCTGTTGGTGTCTGTGATGTTTCTACCCTCGGCAAGATTGATATTCAGGGGCGTGATGCCACTGATTTTATCAATCGCGTTTATGCTAATGGCTTTGCCAAGCTTGCCGTTGGCCGCACGCGTTATGGATTGATGTTGCGCGAAGACGGGTTTGTTATGGATGATGGCACCACCGCGCGCCTTGGCGATCAGCATTATGTGATGACCACAACCACGGCAAACGCCGTTCTGGTCTATCGCCATCTGGAGTTTTGCCGCCAGTGTTTATGGCCTGATCTTGATGTTCAGTTGATTTCTACCACTGAACAATATGCTCAATATGCTATTGCTGGGCCGAATGCCCGTCAGTTGCTTAGCCGAATTGTTGATAATGGTGTTGATCTAAGTGACGCAGCTTTTCCATTCATGGCTTGCGGTGAAATAACGATTTGCAACGGCATTCCTGCACGTCTGTTTCGCATTTCCTTTTCAGGTGAGCTTGCCTATGAGTTGGCGGTGCCAAGCCGTTATGGTGATGCGCTAATCCGGCTGTTAATGAAGGTCGGCAAAGCGGATGGAGTCACTGCCTATGGGACAGAGGCGCTAGGCGTGATGCGTATCGAAAAGGGGCATCCTGCCGGAAATGAGCTTAATGGTCAGACCTCAGCGCATCATCTTGGCCTTGGGCGGATGCTAACCCAAAAGAAAGATTATATCGGCCGCGTGATGGCAACCCGCCCTGAACTGATCCGCCAAGATGGCATCAGGCTAGTCGGACTTAAGCCCGTTGATCCTCATCAGGCCATTATGGCAGGGTCGCATATTCTGGCTGTGGGGGCGCGAAATGTGGTTGCCCATGATCAGGGATGGGTTAGCTCAGTGGCGTATTCACCGATGCTAGGCACATCCATAGCACTTGGTTTTGTAGCCGGAGGTGATCAGCGCTATGGTGAAGTAGTTCGTGCTGTGGATTTGCTGCGCGGCCATGATATTGAGGTTGAGATCACAAGCCCACATTTCTTTGACTCAGAAGGGAGAAGGCTTCATGGCTGATCGTCTGGTTGCATTATCCCCCCTAAACGGCTTTCATCTTGAAGCTGACGGTGCCGAATGCCGCGAAGAACCTGGCTATGCTATCGCATCGGTGACCGCCGCTAACGGGAATATGAAAAAGCTATCTGATGCCATTACCTCTGCTTTTGGGGTGGCCTTACCCGCCCCTGGCAAAGCTGTAGCCATTGGAAACGGCAAAGGCAACAGCAAGGGGGATATGATCCTGTCTTCGGCACGGGATCAGGTGTTTATTTGTCGCCAAACTAAGCCTGAGGCGCATCTCGCCCATGTCATCAAGGCCTGTGGTCATGTGGCTAGCATCACCGATCAAAGTGATGCTTGGGCGCGGCTATCCTTAACTGGTCCAGCCTGCCCTATGATCATGGAACGCCTATGTGCAGTGGATACCCGTCTTGGTGCATTTCCCCCGGGATCAGTGGCTCGGACAAGCCTTGAGCATATGGGCGTGATAGTTATCCGGCAGAGCGCAAGTGCCGCCATGAAGCATCATTTTATTTTGCTCACACCGCGGTCATCAGCACATGATCTGGCGCATGCGCTAGCCGAAACGCCGCCCTTTAAAACTTGATTGTGGGGTTGGGGTTTATTCCGCCAATGCCTTTTGAATGGCGGTTTGCAATTTGTTTGATTCCGGCGTGGTGGTTGACGCAAACCACGTCACCAAACGGCCATCACGACCAATCAAATACTTGTGAAAGTTCCAGCGCGGATTTCCCATCAATCCTGCCTCAGCAGACGCCCATTGATAAAAGGGATGGGCAGTTTTGCCTTTGACCACCTGTTTATCCGTCATCGGAAAGCTGATGTTGAAATTCACCTCACAAAAGCTTTTGATATCTTCAGCTGTGCCAGGTTCTTGCTTGCCAAAATCATTGCTTGGCACGCCAATAACCACAAGCCCTTGTTCTTGGTATTTCTGCCAAATCGCCTCAAGCCCATCATATTGCCGGGTAAATCCGCATTGTGATGCCGTGTTGACCACCAGCAAAACCTTGCCGCTATAATCAGCCAATTCCAATTGATCCCCATCAATCGCTGTAAATTGAAAATCATAAGCTGTTTTGGTCATTTCCGCCGCCATACCTATTCCCATTCCACTTCCAAGGAAAGCCGCCGCCATGATGATCACGGTGTAAACCCATTTTCTTAGACACCGCATGTTGCCCTCATCACTAGTGGCAATCCCTGCCACTTTCCAGCGTTATGTGAAAACTCGTTGATGGTAGTTATATAGGCCTCAACGATGAAAAAACAATATCCTGATGGGGGGATGTCGGGGGCTGGAAATACATAAAATTGGGGTTTGTGTATTTAACGCAAAGGAAGTTTATCCCATCCAGCCAAGGCGAGTGGCGGCATCATGAAGGCTATCCGCCACCAGCATAGTAGCGGCGCGGCTTACCTCATCTGCAGGGATCATATCTGGGATTTGGATCACAGGAACCCCTGCAGCATGGGCGGCCATCACCCCTTGAGGGGTATCTTCAAAAGCTAGCGCCGATGCCGGTAAAGCCCCTGCTAATTTCGCTGCCGCCAGATAAAGATCAGGGGCAGGTTTGCCCCGTTCTACCTGATCGCCGCCTACCACCCCCACCAGATACGAAAACAGCCCTGCTTGCTGCAACAGGGTTTCAGCCTTATCTGTCAAGGTTGAGGTCGCTACCACCATAGGGACCGCGTGTTGTGAGAGCCATTTGCACAGATCCTTTGCCCCAGGTTTTAGCGGCACATGATGTTCGAGTTGTTGCAAAAATGCTTGGCGCCATTCGCGATCAAACCGCGCTAGATCAACATAATCTGGCATCAAGGTTTTGAATATCGCCCGTTGTTCTGGTTGATCCCGACCAATCAGTTGCCAATAGGCATCTGCTGCCACCGCCGCATCATGAGCAAGGCAAGTCTGGCGATACGTCGCCTCTGACACACCTTCAGTATCAATCAAGAGACCATCCATATCAAACAAAACCGCGGCAGGAAGACCAGACAGCATAATTTCTCCAAACAGAGAGGATTGCGAACCTCAGGGATGATAGGATATGCTAGGGGATGATGCAATGCCAGGCTGTGACCGGAATACCAGTTAGCCTGTGGCCAATGGTTAGGTTAAAAGATGCTTAAACCCGAAGATATCCATTATCTGGTCGTCCATTGTTCCGACACGGATGATAGTCTTACCGCCAGTGATATACACGCCATGCATCTTGGCTTTGGGTGGGACGGAATTGGCTATCACGCGGTGATCACCAAAGACGGCACGGTAGAATCTGGGCGACCCACCTATTGGCGCGGTGCCCATGTTTATGAATATAACACCCAAAGTTTAGGGGTTTGCCTGATTGGTAGGACAGATTTCTCAGAGGCCCAGTTTCAGGCGCTAGACACTTTGTTGCGGCAATGGCAGGCACGCTATCCTGATGCAGAAATCTGTGGGCATTGTGATTTTTCTAATACCGAAAAAACCTGCCCTAATTTTGATGTGCGATCATGGTGTGCCGAGCGAGGGATTGGCGCATGACCCGTTATCAGGTTATCACCCCTTCCGCCCCGATGCGGCATGGCCCCGATCAGATGAGCGGCCTTGAAACAGACGCGCTTTTTGGTGAGAGCGTTATCATACTGGATGAGGAAGCATCAGGCTGGGTTCGGGTAAGGCTGGAAACTGATGGGTATGAGGCATGGGTGGAACGCACCATGCTGGGCGAATTGCCGCCACCAACCCACCGTGTTATGGTTGCCAGAAGCCTAATCACTAGCGGCAGAGATATCAAATCCCCAAGCCTTGGTTACTTGCCCATGGCGGCGCAAATCTCAGTTCTTGATCATGATGATGAAGTGGCAGAAATCGCATTAACACATCATGCCAAAGGCTATGTGCCTTTGCATCACCTGATGACGGTGGATACCTGTCTTGATGATTGGGTGCTAAGCGCAGAACAACTGATGGGGACACCTTATCGCTGGGGCGGCAGGGACAGCATCGGGATTGACTGTTCCGCGCTAGTGCAACTGGCGCTTTCTGGTAGCAGCATCCCTAGCCCACGAAATAGCGGCGATCAGGAAAAAACCCTTGGCAGGACAATGGCTGAACACACTGTGCTTGCCCGGGGTGATTTGATTTTCTGGAAAGGCCATGTCGGCATTATGCAGGACAGCAACAATCTGTTGCACGCCAACGCATGGCACAATATGGTGATGAGTGAGCCGCTTAGCCATGCTGTTGAACGGATTATGGATCGTGACGGCGGTCCAGTTACACGCCTGGCGCGTATAGCGGATCTGGGCTAAAGGCGAGGATAGAAAGCCCATGGAAAGTCTAGCGCATATTTTTCATAAACGGTCGTTTGTGATGTTGTTGCTGGGGTTTTCAGCAGGGGTTCCTATTCTGCTGATTTTCTCATCCCTGTCGCTTTGGCTGAATGAAGCTGGGGTTCAGAAATCTGCGGTGACGATGTTCAGCTGGGCAGCGCTGGGGTATTCATTCAAATTTGTTTGGGCGCCTCTGATTGATCAGCTTCCTTTGCCATGGCTACGCCAAAGCTTAGGCCGGCGAAGAAGTTGGCTATTGGTGTCACAAGCCATGGTCATCATATCTATTTTGCTGATGGCTAGCACCAATCCGGCGGATGGCGAAGCCGCCTTGGTTCAGATGGCGGTAGCGGCAGTGCTTCTGGGTTTTTCGTCTGCCACCCAAGACATCGTCATTGATGCCTATCGTATTGAATGTGCACCTCCCGAATGGCAGGGGATTTTATCTTCACTTTATGTCGCTGGCTATCGCATTGGTATGATTGTGGCTGGGGCTGGGGCGCTTTATCTCGCATCGTATTATGGATCACAGCTAGACAGCTATCAATATAGCGCTTGGTCTACCACCTACAGCATGATGGCTTGTGTGATGCTCATTGGGGTGATAGCGACCTGCATTGCTAAAGAACCTGAAAGTAACCGCGAGGCACAGCATGAGAGAGGCTTATCAGAGAATATAAAGCTATTGGTACTTTTCCTTATCAGTGTGATTAGCTTTATTTTGTTCTACCGTGAAATCGGGCCTTTGGTCACAAGCATAAAGGCAAGCCTATCTCAATTTTCAAACGGCGCATTCGATCCGGTCATCGCAGTATTTATTGCGGCATTGCGGCTGTTATCCAGTTTGGGGATCGCCCTTGTGATTGGTGGCCTTATCGCCAAATACCTGATGCAAGCTGAGAAAACCGCGCATGACACTTGGATATTGCCCGTTAAAGATATCTTTCAGCGTTACGGCACTTCGGCAGCGTGGCTACTGCTTTGCCTGATCGGGCTTTACCGTATTTCCGATATCGTTCTAGGCGTAAGCTCAAACCTTTTTTATCAGGATTTGGGTTTCACCAAAGCGGAGATTGCAACGGCGGTAAAAACCTACGGGGTGATTGTCAGTATCGCTGGCGGCTTTGTAGGCGGTCTGATCGCCACACGTATTGGCGTGATGACAACTTTATTATGGGGGGCCATCCTATCCGCTGGAACCAATTTGCTTTTTGTGGCTTTATCGCAAATAGGGCCAGATACTAATATGATGTATCTGGTGGTCAGTGCGGATAATCTGGCAGCCGGATTTGCCACCGCCGCCTTTATCGCCTTTCTGTCTAGTCTGACGAATATTTCTTTTACCGCAGTGCAATACGCGGTGTTTAGCTCCATCATGACTCTGTTTCCCAAAATGTTGGGGGGATATTCAGGGGGTATCGTGGAAAGCGTTGGGTATTCGTGGTTCTTTATCATCACCACTTTGTTAGGCCTGCCTGTGATCTTGTTATGCCTATTGGCATCGCGGCGTCTGGATTAAACAGACCGTATTTAGCGAAATGCAACGGGCAAGCCTTATGGCTTAGTTCTAGGGTTTTGGTCTGCCAACATCGCATCAATCCGTAGCTTGCGTTCACGCAATTTCGCATTGCTTGGTGTCATCGCAACCATCAACCCGTTGCTGATCCGGCCCAAACGAGACATAATAAAGGTTGAGATAAGGTTAAGGGTAATTTTCTGTGCTGTGCCAGCCTTTAGCCGTGTTGAGCCTGCTAAGGCCTCACCCCCGGTTTCAATCAAAATCGGAAACTCAGCCGCCAGCAAAAGTGGCGTATCCCGATTATTGGCAATGCCGATAGTCAGAGCGCCAGCTTGGCGTGCCGTATCAAGAGCAGAAATCGTGTAACGGGTACGGCCACTTGCTGCCAAACCAATGACGATATCTGCTGAAGTGATATTCAGATCATCAGCATCTATCTTGGCGCTTTCAGCACTGTCTTCTGCGCCTTCGGCGGCCCGCATTAAAGCCTCGTGCCCACCAGCGATCAAATAACCTAGCCGTTCATACGGCCAGCCAAAAGTTGGCGGCAGTTCCACCCCATCCTGCACCCCAATTCGCGCTGAGGTGCCAGCACCAGCATAGATCAGGCGGCCAGTTGAGCTTGCCTCAAGCCGCTTCGCTGCCGCCTCTGCCGCTGCTGCAATCGCATCCATAGCGATATCAACCGCATCTGATGCCTCACGCTGGCTTTTTAACATAACGCCCAACGCCTCATGAGTTGTTAGCTGATCAAGCCAAGCAGAGGCTTCTGGCACATCTTCGGTTGAAGGAGTAGAAGGGTGTGTTGTCAT
>JAQCJL010000131.1 GCA_027593125.1 Pseudomonadota bacterium
CAGCGATATCGCAAAGATAATCAAATTACGGCGGTTCCAGTTAACACTAGATAACATCGAAACCCCTGCTGCTGTTACCATGCCGAACATCACGATGACCCCGCCACCTAACACTTCAATAGGAATGGTAGAAATAAAGGCACCGATTTTTGGAACTAGCCCTGCTAGGATCAGCAACACCGCACCAATGGTGACGACATGGCGACTCATCACGCCGGTCATGGCTATGAGGCCAACATTCTGACTGAATGAGGTGTTAGGCAAAGCACCAAAGACACCTGCAACGGCTGAACCAAGACCATCTGCATAAGTTGCGCCCTGAATTTCTTCATCGCTGGCTTCACGGCCAGCCCCACCTTTGGCGATACCAGAAACATCACCAACGGTTTCCACAGCTGAAACAAATGACATGGCACAAAAGCCGATGATCGCCGCCGCACTAAACTCAACGCCAAAATGAAATGGTGAAGGTAGCTCTACGACTGCTGCCTTAGCAATATTGTCAAAACTTACCATGCCCATAGCATAGGCAACGATATATCCAGCAATGATACCAATCAAAACCGCTGCAACTGATAACATTCCTCGTGCAAAGAATTTAAGCAACAGCGTGACAACGATAACTACGCCAGCAACTGACCAATTCATAAGACTGCCATACTCAGCTAGTCCTCTCGCTTTGGCAGGAACACCGCCGGCAGCGTATTGGATTCCGACCTTGATGAGCGCCAGTCCAATCATCAAAATGATGAGACCAGTGATCAATGGCGGTAAAGCAAAGCGGATGCGACCAATGAACAATCCCAATATCGTATGGAAAAGCCCACCAATAATCACGCCGCCCATCAAAATCGCCATGCCATCTACCCCCTTGCCTGCGACCAGAGGAACCATGATGGGAACAAAGGCAAAACTGGTGCCCTGAACCACTGGTAGGCGCGATCCAACAGGACCAAACCCAATGGTCTGAAGAAGGGTCGCAATGCCAGCGAAAAACATACTCATTTGGATCATATATATCATCTGGGGAAAATCTGGTGAGTTTGAGCCATAGCCAAACCCTGCCGCTCCACAGACGATAATCGCTGGGGTTACATTAGATATGAACATTGCCAGAATATGCTGGATGCCAAGAGGAATAGCCTGACCAAGAGGCGGCAGGTAATTCGGATCCCGCAACTGATCTGCTGTTCCAAAAGAAGTATCATTAGTCATTAGTTTTCCTCCCTTGCTAACATGATACATAACTGGTTCTAAAGCTTAGTTTTTGCGTCATTAGGCGATGATGGTATAAGCTTCTTCAAACCAGTATTCCTCAAGATTTGTGCCATCGCCAATGCGATCAATAACGGCAAACAAACCAGGAGCCTTTATTGGCGTAAGTACGCCATGCCATATGTTAGGATGAATATTAATTCCCATCCGCGGGGCAGTGAGAAAGGCGCGCGGGGTAGCAGGCTTACCAAGATGATCTGCCGCCACAATGACTAGAAATTCATGTTCGTGCATGGGGATAAACGCCTGACTGCCTAAAGGGTGGCGTTCCATCATCGTCAACGCGTAAGGCAAGTCACGGGGGATCGCGTCAAAAAGGCTAATCCCTGCTTTTCCGCCATCAGCAAAGGCCAATTGTGCCAGATCATGATGACGGCCACACATACCCTGATTAATCATATGATCAGGGCTAGATTTCAGGGTAAGAATATCACCGAAAGGGGCAAACGCGTCGGCGCTGATGGGCTCTATTTGGATAAGATGGGTTGCGCCGGTGGTCATCTTTAGTTTGCGCCAAGAGAGGGCGCCAATGGCATATGCCGATTAACATCCTTATAGAGCAGATAGCGAAAGGGTTCATCCCCTGCGGCATAGCAAGCCTGCGGGCAAAACGCCCGAAGCCACATATAATCCCCTGCCTCAACTTCAACCCAATCCCCGTTCAGATAATAAACCCCTTTGCCCTGAAGCACATAAAGCCCGTGTTCCATCACATGAGTTTCGGCAAAAGGGATCACGCCCCCCGGTTGAAAGGTTACGATATTGACATGCATATCATGGCGCAAATCATCAGGTTCAACAAAACGGCTTGTGGCCCAAACGCCATTGGTATCCGGCATTGGGGTAGGGGTAACCACCTGATCAGAGGTAACAAAAGCCTCAGGCACAGGAATACCATCTACGGGATGATAGCGTTTCCTAATCCAGTGAAAACAGGCATTCGCCTTACCTGAATTATGCAGAGTCCATGGTGTTCCTGCGGGCAGATAGGCATAACCGCCAGCGGTTAACTCAGAGGTCTTGTTGCCGTCATGTAAAGTTATCTGACCATCAACCACAAACAAAACATGCTGAGCCATAGGGTCATCATCTGGTCGAGTTGAGCCGCCGCCAGCGCCCACCTCCATCACATAATGAGAGAAGGTTTCGGAAAAGCCTGTCATTGGCCGCGCCAACACCCAAAGCCGGGTCGCATCCCAAAACGGCAACATACTGGTCACAATATCTGTCATCACACCCCGCGGCATAAAAGCATATGAGGTGGTGAACACCGCGCGATCAGTTAGGCGTTGGGATTGTGGCGGTAAACCGCCTTTAACAACAAAATATGGTGAGGGTTTCAAAGGCAAACTCTTTCTGACATTTCATCATAAGATATCATAACATCTCTTTATTAATCAGACCATATCGCGCAGCCTGAGGAGAGCTATTTTCTCAACTTGCCGGCACGCTTCAGCAAACTCATCATCCGGGTCAGCATCCACGCGTTGGGTAAAGGCTTTTAGAATATCGGCCTTGGTTAACCCTTTAACCGCAAGAATAAAGGGGAAGCCAAATTTGTCCTGATAACGGGTATTTAGCGCAGTAAAGTTGGCCCGTTCTGCATCGGTAAGCGCATCTAATCCGGCGGAAGCTTGCTCATCGGTGCTATGGGCAGTGAGCTGTTTTGCCGCCGCCAGTTTACCTGCCAAATCCGGATGCGCTCTTAATACCGCTAGTCTTTGGTCATGGCTTGCGGAACGGAAAATCCGGCAAAAGGCATGATGTAACCCTGTTGCGGTATCATGGGCTGGGCCTAACTCAAGGGCAAATGCGCCTTCTGCAACCCAAGGAGAGTGTTCAAAAATATCAGCAAATCGGGCAACAAAGTCCGATTGGCTCATCGCGCTAGGGCGGTTTTGCCACGCGGCCATGTTAAACGGATGATGCTGATGCCAGTGATCGGCAACATCAATTCGCCTTGGGCACCAAACGCCATCATGCGCTTTGATATAGTCAATAAACCGGCGTATGGCTTCGGATCGGCCCGGGCGTCCTGCCAACCGGCAATGCAAACCAACAGACAGCATCTTTGGCTTGCCTTCACAGCCTTCTCGATAAAGCCCATCAAAACTGTCACGCAGATAGGCAAAAAACTGATCCCCGGAATTAAACCCTTGTGGGGTGGCAAAGCGCATATCATTGGTATCTAGGGCATAGGGGATGATCAAATGCGGGGTATCCTGATGCATATGCCAATAGGGCAGATCATCAGCATAACTGTCAGAGATATAGGAAAAGCCCCCTTCCGCACACACCAGATCAACCGTATGAAGTGAACATCGCCCTGTGTACCAGCCTTGAGGACGCGCCCCTGTGACCTCAGTATGCAGGGCAATGGCGGCGGCGATATGCTTTGCTTCATCTTTGGGGGTGAAATCTTTATAATCAATCCATTTATACCCGTGGCTTGCGATTTCCCATCCGGCGGCTTGCATGGCGGCGACTTGATCTGGATTACGGGCAAGTGCGGTCGCAACGCCATAAACGGTTAACGGTATCTCAACCGAGGTAAACAGATCATGCAACCGCCAAAACCCAGCTCTTGCCCCATATTCATAGATAGATTCCATGTTCCAGTGGCGTTGATTTGGCCATGGCTGTGCCCCCACAATTTCGGATAAAAATGCCTCAGACGCGGCATCACCATGAAGCAGGTTATTCTCGCCACCTTCTTCATAATTCAGAACAAATTGAACCGCTATTTTTGCTTGATCAGGCCAAGTAACGCTGGGTGGTGTCGGGCCATAACCGATCATATCACGAGGATATCTGTTCATGAGTGTATCTGACCCTTCTTACTGATCTGATAGCGATTTCTATACATTTTTCTATTATTTGTAATCATAATCACAAAACTGCCAAGACGGAAACCCTATTCCAAAACTCCTGTCCGGGCCATGGTGTAAGGGATGCGGGGTTTTTAGCCTATAGCGGAAAATCCTTGGCGTGATCGTGAGGCATCAGGTATAAATATCTTAACCTGATGAAAAGATGATCATCAGGACACAGAAAAGGGGGGGAGCAAATGGCCAAAGGGTTTCTGACTACCCATGTTTTAGATACCGCCAAGGGATGCCCGGCTAAAGGCTTGACCATCCGGCTTTATGGCATCATGGGATCAGAACGGAAAATGATCCGTACTATGATCACCAACGCCGATGGCCGGACAGACACCCCTATTTTGCCGCAAGGCCAATGCGAGCCAGGAACCTATGATCTGGTTTTTGCTGCTGGTGATTATCTGCGT
>JAQCJL010000132.1 GCA_027593125.1 Pseudomonadota bacterium
TCATTTTCAGCAGTATTTGGTTTGGTGATGGTGTGGACAGCCCAGTTTGAGCATCGTCCTTTTCGGCCAATTTCCTGGCCGTTAAGGTTGGTGCGGTATGTTCTGGCAATTGCATTGTCATCTGTTATCGCAACGCTGGCCTCATTGCCTTTTGCGCTCCACCATTTTGGCGTAACAACAACACGGTCAGTTCTCGCAAATGTGCTGGGAATGCCACTGATGGGATTTGTGATCATGCCTATGGGTGCGGCGGCGGTAGCGCTTGCTCCATTAGGGTTAGAGGCCTTGCCGCTTAGCATCATGAATGCGGCAATATTGTTGCTGTCCCATTTCGCTAGTGTTGTGTCTGGCTGGCAGGGCGCCAGACTTGCGGTCCTGCCACCTTCGGCCCTGGCAACCCTTGGATTGGCATCAGCCTTTATGATCATGGCTTTGATACAAGGCAGATGGCGTTGGCTTGGCGTACCCTTGGTTGGCCTTGCGGTGCTGCTTTGGACGATCCAGCAACGTCCCCTAGCAGGGGTTATTCTTGATTATGGAAAACCGATGCTAGCTGTGACTTCGCATGATGGCAGGCTAGTGATTAGCAGTTCGCGTGATGATGGTTTTGCCGCTAGACTTCTGGCAACATCATTTGGTTTTGCAGAGGCTGTTTATATTCGTAATCATGAGGATAGCGTTTGCGGTGATGGTTTTTGCACTGTGTTGTCGGGGAATAACCAAGTGATTGCGATGGTGTGGGATCGGCGTGGCTTAACAAAAGCTTGTCAAAATGCAAGCTTGGTGCTTTCCCTTGTTAAGGCAAAATATCCCTGTGTAACAGGGGCAGAGCTGATTGACGAACCCATGCTTTATAATAGTGGCGGAATGCTGATTTATGCCACAAGTCAGGGGCAATCCTATCGCATCAAGAGTGTTAATATTGCCGAATGAGACCTTTTAGTTTGCCCTGGATCTTGACTTGATCAGGGCCAAATATCCGGGTTTCGTAACGCGAATTTGCTGGTTCTAGCGCAATGCTATGAGCTTTGCGGCGAAGCCGTTTCAATGTCGCTTCTTCATGGTCAATCAAAGCGACCACAATTTCGCCAGTTTGGGCGGTGTCTGAACGTTCAATCAGCACCGTGTCACCATCAAGAATGCCAGCGTCAATCATCGAATCCCCTTCGATGGTCAGGGCAAAATATTCACCCCTTCCGATCATGTATTGGGGTACCGTCATCAGATTAGAATGGTCAGACAGGGCGGTAATAGGTGATCCAGCAGCAATTTTTCCAAGCAAGGGAATTTCTACCACATCTTCATAAATTGCCTTGGCGGAATCTTGTGTGGTTGCAGTATTAGGGTTCGGCCTATTTTCCGTATAATCTGAACCATCTATGTGGCGAAGAATAGAAACAGCCCTAGCCCGATTATGAAGCCGCGCGATATAGCCCCTTTCTTCAAGCCCTGACATCAGACGGTGGATGCCAGATTTGGATTTTAATCCGGCAGCATCACATAATTCATCAAAACTGGGGGCTACCCCATGCTGTTCCACATGCCGGATTAATAAGGTGAGAATATCGCGTTGTTTTCGGGTCAGCATATTCTGCTCCTTTATTATGCCAGTGTGATCACGATCCAGTGTGATCACGATTTGTTCATGATTTGATCTGATTATGTGCTGATTGTCAAGGATGATTTAGGAATCTGCGGAATTAAGACAGATGATATCAACCATGCTTCCTGCGGAAAGGGCATCAGCATGAGCAGGGCGGATCATCAATGCCTCAGCAAGGGCAAAATCCTTCATCTTGCCGCTGTCTTGGGACAAAAGAGGGGTGAAGTGATTAAGGCCAGATGCGTCGTCATATCGGATCATTCCGCGCATATATTCTTCACGCTGGTCATTGGCAGGAAGGTCAGTGGTAACAACCGCCTTACGCGTCACAGGGTCAGGCGAAAGCCCAAGCATGGCGCGAATAGCCGCACGAACAAAGATGAGTGTGCAAACCCCCGAAGACACCGGATTGCCAGGAAGCCCCAGCATAGGTGTTGTTGTGGGTTCTGATGGCACAGATCCGATAGTGATATGCCCAAAGATCATTGGCTTCCCCGGACGCATGGCAATGCGCCAGAAATCAAGACCATCATGATCTTTCATCATGCCGGCCACCAGATCATGCTTGCCAACCGAAGCCCCACCCGTCAAAACCAGCAGATCGGCATTTGTGATGCCATTTATGGCGTCGAGCAGTGCGTTTTTGTGATCAGGGATTGGCGGCAAAGGCATCGCGGTTGCCCCCATTGATGTCACCATTTCAGCAATCATGATACTATTACTAGAAATGATTTGTGCCGCACTTGGGTTAGTCCCGGGTTCAACCAGTTCACTTCCTGTTGATAGGATGGCCACTACGGGTTTGCGGCGCACCAAAAGCCGATGATGCCCGGCGGCAGAAAGCAATCCGATCTGTCTGCCGTTAAGCCGTGTGCCTTGATTGACCAAAATATCACCCGCGTGAAAATCCTGCCCCTTACGGCGGATAAATTGGTCTTTGCCAGAGGCTTCTAACACTTCAATCTGTTCACTGTTGTGATCCGAAAGGGTGTTTTCAAGGATCAAAATGCGGTCAGCCCCTTCTGGGATATTAGCGCCCGTAGAAATGCGAACGCAAGTTCCCGGGTCTAGGGGGGCTGTCCATGGATGCCCTGCCGCGCTTTCCCCTGCAAGGCGCAGAACACAAGGCAAATCTGAGACATCTTCACCTCTCGCCGCATAGCCATCCATGGCGGATTGGTCCGCAGGTGGGTTTGTTAGCGCAGCGATAGCGTCATTAGCAATGATCCGTCCTGATGCTTCTGAAAGAGAAACCTCTTCATTTGGCATGACACGCATCGCCTCGGCAATACGGGCAATGGCCTCACTGACAGGGATAAGAGGCTTACGCATCAGCCTTGAAGAGGCCTGATTTGCCCCCACTTTTTTCCAGCAACCTAATGCCGCCAATCACCATGGTTTTATCCACCGCTTTGACCATGTCATATACCGTAAGTGCAGCCACGGATACGGCGGTTAAGGCCTCCATCTCTACCCCAGTCTGACCAGTGAGGCGACATTCAGCAGATATATGCACCCGGTCATCCCCACAGGTAAGCTGAACGGATACATGGCTGAGACTAAGAGGATGACAAAGGGGGATCAGTTGTGAGGTTTGCTTTGCGGCCATTATGCCAGCCAATTCAGCAATGCTCAGGACATCGCCTTTTTTGTGGCCTTTTTCACGGATCAGCGTAAGCGTATCGTTAGCCATTGTGATATGGCCTTCGGCTATGGCAATACGGTGGGTTTCTGATTTGCCCGAAATATCGACCATATGGGGTTTACCCTTATCGTCGAAATGGGTCAGCTTGCTCATCCCATATCCTTCCAGTTTGCTGGCAGAGGGTTTGATAACAATGTGCTCGTTGCCATGGCAATATCATCTTGTTCCATCAGAAACTCACCAATTAAAAAGCATCTTGCCCCGGCGCGTGCCATTCGTGCCAGATCATCGCTGGAACGAAGCCCACTTTCGGCAATTGCAATGCGGTCAGAGGGGATGCCCTGCATCAACTTTTCCCCTGTGGCCATATCTGTTTTCATGGTGCGCAAGTTGCGGTTATTAATGCCGATCATAGGTGAACGTAGTTTAAGCGCGCGTTCAATTTCTTCAGCATCATGGGTTTCAATTAACACATCCAACCCGCATGATAACGCCGCGTCTTCAAGTTCTGAGGCTTGGCTGTCGTCCAGCGCGGACAGGATCAAAAGAATAGCATCTGCGCCATTGGCTCGCGCTTCAAAAATCTGAATGGGATCAACGGTAAAATCTTTTCGTAAGACGGGTAACATGGATGTAGCTTTTGCGGTGATCATATCCTCTAAATGACCATGAAAATAAGCTTCATTGGTGAGAACCGAAAGGCAAGTTGCTCCCCCAGCTTCATAAGAAGGGGCAATGGTTTCTGGTTTGGCATTGGCGTTAATGATGCCGCGCGAAGGAGACGCTCGCTTAAACTCAGCAATCAGGCCATAGCCTTGGGCAGAAGCTTTTTTTAACGCTGCGGCAAACCCACGTGTTGCTGGCATATCTGCTATTCTGGCAGAAAACTCACGGCTTTCCGGGGTGGCTTTAAGGGCTTTGACTGCATCAATCTTGTCACGAATAATAGCCTTTAAGACGTCTGTCATTTCACTCGCCTCGATTTGTAATTGCGACCAGTTGATCCAGCTTAGCTAAGGCCAGCCCTTGATCAAGTGATGATGCCGCCATGGCTGCCGCAGAGGTCAGGTCGTTAGCATGGCCTGCCCCAAATAGTGCCACCGCGGCATTGAAAAGGACAATATCCCGATATGCATTTTTTGCCCCGTTAAGAATGGCACGCATGGCGGCGGCGTTTTCTTCTGGGGTGCCGCCAATCAGGTCTTGGGTTTTGGCCGTCTCTAGGCCGATATCTGAGGGATGCAAAGTCATTTTCTCTAGCTC
>JAQCJL010000133.1 GCA_027593125.1 Pseudomonadota bacterium
TTGATTTCCCAGAATAATCTTACGCGGCGTCACCCCATAACGATTGGCAACGGTATAAATCGTATCCCCTGGCTGAACCTTAACAATACCATCAGGCGGAACTTGTTCTGACGCCACGCGATTAGGCGCATTGATTACGGGCAAAGCGGCGCGTTCACCACCTTTTGGCTGACAAGATGATAGTATCCCTAACATAAGTAAGGCCATAAGCAGATGAAAACCTGGAATATTTGTCAACGATTTCAGCATTTAGCCATTATCCTCAACCACATCTGACAACAACGGAACAAAGCGGACATCTATCATATCTTTAACAACAGGGGCACTTCTATCCTTGTTCCATGATACTTTCTTCAGCTTCTGGTGTCCACCGGGGCTATCCACCGGAACAACCATAATTCCATCATCCTTTATTTGGGCAAGCAAGTGAAGCGGTATTTCTGATGCTCCACACGTGACGATCACACGATCAAATGGCGCCGCTTCTGGCCAGCCAAATTGACCATCCCCTAACCGGCTTGTGATATTCATCAACTTTAGAATCTTAAAACGACGCTCAGCTTCCACCATTAATGGCCGGATACGCTCAATGGTATAGACACGGCGGCATAGATGAGACAACACAGATGCTTGATAACCGCTTCCTGTGCCGATCTCAAGCACCCGTTCCCGGCCGGTCAATTCTAGACTTGCGGTCATTAATGCAACAATAAAAGGCTGGCTGATGGTTTGCCCATGGCTGATAGGCAAAGATACATTATCATAAGCGTGCTGATGTAAGGCGCTAGGGATAAAAGCCTCACGTGGGGTTTTCTCAATGGCAGCCAGGGTGGAGGTGTCACGCATGCCCATGCCACGCAAGGTCATGATAAGACCAGCTTTGGCGGCAAATAGCCGTTCCGCGTTGTTACTTTGCCCGTTCATCGAAGAATTGGCTGAGATCATTAAGGGTATCTTGATGCGTCATATTCAATGCTAATGGTGTCACGGTGATATAATCATTCATCACCCCATAATAATCATCATTTTGCGTGACTTGTCTGCGTTGTCTTAATAGACCGATACGAAATGCATTTTCAGCATCAGACGGCACAATTTCATCAGAGGCTTTATGACGACCGACTTGAAAGGCTTTTGTGCCTTTTGGGGTTGTGCTAGGAAAATTGATATTGATGATGACATCATCTTGCCACCCTTTTTTGATCAGTTCTTGCAACAGGGGTGTGGCTTCCTTTTGGGTGATGTCATAAGCATCCAAGGGTTCAAGAGGCATATTTTTACGGTTAATTTTCTGTGATAATGCTATCGCAGGAATGCCATGAACCGAAGCTTCCCATGCTGCTCCTATCGTTCCTGAACAGGTGATATCATCCGCAATATTCATGCCTAGGTTAACACCACTTAGAACCAGATCAGGTCTGTGGTTGGCCATAAAATGATTAAGAGCTAACACCATGCAATCAGCTGGCGTGCCATCACAAGAATAACGCTTATCCTCATGACGAGTAACAGTAAGATCACGTGTCAAAGTTAATGCCCGACCATAGCCGGAACAATTGCCATCAGGGGCAAATACCCAAACTTCATCCGCGAGATGGTTTGCTATTTCTTCCAACACTGTTAATCCAGCTGCATGAATACCATCATCATTTGTGATTAGGATCCGACTAACGCGGCCTTGGCTTTGGGGTTTCATGAGCTCATTCTTTCGATGGTTTTTATTCCGCCCATATAGGGTTGCAATACATCTGGTATAGCGATGCTTCCATCCTCTTGTTGTCCATTTTCCATAATCGCAATCATAGTTCTGCCAACCGCAAGCCCTGATCCATTAAGGGTATGAACAAACTCATTGGTTTTGCTTGCTTCATTTTTGTAACGAGCGCGCATCCGGCGTGCTTGGAAATCACCACAATTAGAGCAGGATGAAATCTCGCGGTACATCCCTTTTCCTTCGTCTTGCCCTGGCAACCATACCTCAATGTCATAGGTGGTGCGTGCAGAAAACCCGGTGTCGCCCGAACACAGTTTCATCACACGATAAGGCAATCCCAGACGATTAAGAATAGCCTCAGCACATGATGTCATGCGTTCTAATTCTTCATCAGAATGATCAGGGTGGCTGATTGATACCAACTCCACTTTACTAAACTGATGCTGTCGGATCATGCCTCTTGTATCGCGCCCAGCTGCGCCTGCCTCAGCCCTAAAACATGGTGTGTAGGCGGTCATGCGCAATGGCAGATTGGCTTCATCTAAGATTTCCCCCGCCACTAAATTAGTAAGCGGCACTTCAGCAGTAGGAATAAGCCAGCGATCATCAGTGGTATGGAACAAATCTTCGGCAAATTTTGGCAATTGTCCTGTGCCAGCCATAGTTTCCCCACGCACCAGAAAAGGCGGCTGATGTTCTACATAGCCAAACTCGGCGGTATGCGTATCAAGCATAAAGGCGGCAATTGCACGTTCTAATCGGGCCAACGCACCCCGCAAAACTACAAAACGTGAACCAGACAGCTTTGCCCCTAAGGCAAAATCCATCATATTCAGCCCTTCACCAAGCGCCACATGATCTTTGGCAGGAAAACTTGGTAATAGAGGCTCACCAACACTTCGGATAAGCAGATTATCTTCTTCGTCACTGCCATCAGGAACCTGATCATCAAGAATATTTGGATATTCCATCAGCATCGCATCAAGTTGAACCGCAAGCGCCCTGTCCTGTTCTTCCATATCAGCAAGGCTTGTTTTGAGATCAGCAACCTCATCAATCAGAGCAGAAGCATCACCCCCAGTGGATTTGATCTTGCCTACATCTTTAGAAAGCGCATTTCTTTTTTGCTGTTTTTCCTGCATAGCGGTTTGTATCTGGCGGCGGTTTTCATCAATTGCCAGAATATCTTTAGCCGCAGGATCAATACGGCGACGTGCTAACGCCTTGTCAAATCCATCAGGGTTATTTCGGATGAACCGAATATCATGCATGAGAAATCTTCCTTAATCTTGTTGGGTATTGATGTGATACGGCAAAGAGAGAAGATCTATTTTGTAATAGCGTATCAGCATTACCCCTCATCGTCTTCATCATCATTTGCACGGCGGACAGTTAACACAATGCCAATAATCGAAATTTCGTAAAGCAAGATCACTGGCACAGCTAACATGACTTGCGTAATCACATCTGGCGGCGTCAATAAAGCAGCGGCAATAAACGCAAAGACAATAGCATAGCGGCGCTTTGCTCTTAATCCTTGGGCCGTTACCATGCCAACTTTTGCTAAAAGCATCAAAACCACTGGCAGTTCAAAAGCGACTCCAAAGGCAAAGATTAACCGCATCACCAGATTGAGATATTCACTAATGCGAGGCTCAACCTCTGTTGGCAGGCTGCTCTCTGTGCCCGTAAATTGATAGCTCAAAAAGAAATTCCATGCTGGCGGGATCACTAGATAATAAACCAGCGCACCGCCCATCACAAAAAGAATTGGTGTAGCCATTAAAAATGGTAAAAACGCCTGTTTTTCATTTTTGTAAAGCCCAGGGGCAATAAAACGCCAGATTTGAAGTAAAATAAACGGAAATGAAATAAACAGTGAGGTAAAGAAAGCTACCTTGATTTGCGTGAAAAATCCTTCGTGCAAAGCCGTAAAAATCATCCGTCCTTCTAGGCCATTATCAGCAAACCAATTTGCGAGGGGCTGTTGCAAGAACAACTGCACCTGTGTGGCGAGAGTATTGCTGGCTGAACCATAAGGGATCATGCAGATGATAAACAATAACAGAAAAAGACCAATAGAAATGGCAAGACGGTTTCGCAATTCCGTCAGATGATCAAGCAAAGTCATCGCGCCTTGATCATCAGGATCTTCTAAAATGGTGTTGTCTTTTTCGCTCATGATCGGTACTTACGCTAACCTACAATTAAGATGATGAAGGTTTTTTAGATTTTGCCAGAACCTTTTTAGAAGATCCTGTTTTGGCCGGACTTTTTTTACCACCTGATTTTTGAGGTGAGGTTTTTTTCGTCTTGGCTAATTTCGCTGGAGTGGAAACAGAGGCTGACTGAGCCTTGATCTCTGATGCCGTGTCTTTAATGCTACTAGTAGCCTCAGCAATCTCCGCCGTATTTCCAACCTCTTCGATATTTTTACGAATATCCGCCATAGGTTCTTTGGTTTGCTCAATCAAACCGGATTTCGTGTCCGCAATCGCCTTTTTAACTTCTTTGAACTCTTCTTGATCAGCGACTTCCATCAGAGATGATCTGAAGTCATTCGCCATACCCCGGATTTTACCCATGTAGGTGGTAAAGGTTTTAAGAGCGCGCGGCAAATCCTTGGGGCCCACCACGAGCACCAAGATAAATGCCACTAACATTAACTCTTGCCAACCAAAATCAAACATGAATGAACCTTAGAGAATGCAACAAAAAAGGAAGATCATCTGTGATTAAGCAGATGTTTTTTTGCGACTTGCTGTTTTTCGTGGGGCAGATTTGCTAGCGGTTG
>JAQCJL010000134.1 GCA_027593125.1 Pseudomonadota bacterium
ACAAGCTGTTGCTTGATGGCCGAACGGCTTGCCGCGAGCAAGGATATTACATTGGCCCGACCATTTTTGCTGATGTGCCTAATGATAGTGAGCTTTCTCAAAATGAAGTATTTGGCCCAGTCGTTTCAACCGAAGCATGGGACGATGAGGAGGAGGTCATCCAGAAAGCCAATAATTCAATTTATGGGTTGGCTGGCGGTATATGGTCACAGGATGTTGCATTTGCTATGAGGATGGCAAAACGGATCGAGGCCGGAACAATTTATATCAATAATTATTTCAATGCCACCGCCCAAAGTCCGGTGGGAGGCTGGAAACAATCAGGTTATGGACGAGAAAATGGCTTAGAAGGCATGCGTTGTTTTATGCAGACGCGATCAGTCTGGCTATCCCTTAACCCCAATCAGCCAGACCCATTTGCGTAATTAAGACAAAATATGTTGTGAGGATTATGATGAGAGAAAACACTTCAGATCAAAAAACACAAAAAAATAAAAGCTGGAATTGGCATCCTGATTTCCCCCTTCAATTATCGCCTATATTGAGCTGGCCACCGAGGCCGCTGGCGACCTTAAAATGGTTGGCGGGATATTGGCTGGTTATCAGTTCTGTGACGATTGAGTTTTTGTTTGCATGTGCGGTGTTTACGCTGTTTCAACCCGAAGCATCAGTGATGGCGAAATTAGCACCGGGGTGGATATTTCAAATCTGGGTCAGGAATATGATCCTGATCACGCTGATTGCTGGCGGGCTTCATCTTTGGCTTTATCGGTATCAGTTGCAGGGCAATAAGCGGAAGTTTGATCACAGAGATCAGGCCAAGAATAATGGAAAATTCCTCTTTAGGGATCAGGTTAGAGATAACATGTTTTGGTCTCTAGCGAGTGGTGTTACAATCTGGACAGTCCTGGAGGTTGGTTATTTTTGGGCTGCCGCAAATGGATATATGCCGGGTTTGGAATGGCGGCAAAACCCGATTTGGTTCGCGGCCTTCTTTGTCATTATTCCCATTTGGTCGAGCTTTCATTTCTACCTAATCCACCGCTTGTTGCATTGGCAGCCGCTGTATAAATTGGCGCATGGGTTGCATCATCGTAATATAAATGTCGGGCCATGGAGCGGCATATCCATGCATCCAGTAGAACATCTGCTCTATTTTTCTTCGGTTATGATCCATGTTGTAGTGCCTTCTCATCCGCTTCATGTGCTGTTTCATTTTTATCAGGAGGCACTCAATCCGCCCTTTACGCATTCAGGGTTTGAACAGGTGATGCTGGGCGATAACCCAAAGATTGCGGCTGGTGATTTCTTTCATCAACTTCATCATCGTCACATTAACTGTAATTATGGGACGAGAGAAATGCCATGGGACCGCGTATTCAACAGTTATCATGATGGAAATGGGATTGTTAAAAATAAATAATTAAGACAAAAAAATTAAAATAACGAAAAATTTTTGTCCCTATCTTCCACAAAATGTAATGGAAGAATTAGCTAGGCTCTGGGAGGTTTAGATGGGGCGGTTAGTCAGCCAGTTCATTTACACATCCTCACCCATCATCATGTTGTAGTGATCAATATTTTCTGTCTTCTCAAAGATACGTTTAAACAAACCGCACTAGGCATCCAAATCATCCGTCATATAGTCGATGTCGTCGATATCTGCATGAGAGCCGGCATGCACCCAGGAAATGAGGGAATTGACCACAAGCTTTGCTTATACCTCAAACTCTTTCCAGCAGTATATCAACATCGCACCCACCGAGTACCTTAAAATAATATTCAAAAATACTACGCTTAGTATTGGGTAAGGCTGTTCTTGATGGTGTTTTGGCCTTAAACTCGTCCCAAAGCTGTCCATATGCCGTCCTGACAGGGTTGTTCGTATCGTGTTTATCGATGGAAATCTGCCCGTCCGTCTTTCGAACCGCCCAGAAACCTTGCTTTCCATCTGCATTGAATGTTACCTGCTTGTGGAAGAATACATTATGCGACAGCACGAACAATCTGAGAAACATTTATTAACCGCACTTACAACAGCTTAACTCAGAGCATAAATATGAAGTAATATAGACTGGGTTGAGAGGCGTGATGGCCTCACTGAAGTGTTTCACAAAGGCAAAACCCCAAATGAAATTACCCACAAATAATTTTGTTACGTTATGTTGAAAGGTCCGTGGGCCAAGAACCAACGCACCAAAAATTATGGACCATGATACTCGAAACTTGATCCTCTATCCGTGGTTCTTGGTCCGACAGATCAGCTTTAATTATGTTTATAGAGAAATAATTTAATCTTAAGATGAGGTAATATCTTTTTTCGGACGATCGGCATCAAGAAGTTCCCCATGAACAACAAAATAGACTTGTTCCGCGATACTCGTGCAGAAATCACCAATGCGTTCGATATTCTTAGCAATAAAAAGAGCATGAATGCCAGATAGACTGGCCCCACTTTCCACCATATCATTATAAATCGCTTTATAGACTTGGCTGTGAAGATCATCGAGATCAATATCAGAAAGCCAAATGCTTTTGGCCTTATTCGCATCATTACGGGTCAGGGCATCCAACACATCGACCAACATATCTTTGGCTAATTGCGCCATGTTGTCTAGTTTATCCAAGATGGTCAAATCACCACCCTCACTGATCATCATGTTACGTCGTTTAATAATATTTTTAGAATAATCCCCAATGCGTTCAAAAAATGAAGCAATCTTAGGGGCAGTAATGATATGGCGTAAATCATTAGCTTGTGGTGCGCGAATGGCAATAATTTCAACTGTTTTATTGTAAACTTCAATTTCTATCTGATCGATGAAACGATCATTAGTAATCAGGCTTTTGAGATCATCATCTTTCTGCCCTATGCCCTCAATAACGGCGATAAATTGGGTTAAGGCCAGATTACCGATTTTCCCAATCAGACGATCTAGCTCATCTAAATCGTTATCAAATGCAGTGCTGATATGTCGCGTGGTCATTTATGCTCTCCTAGCCAATCTTGCCTGAAATATAGGCTTCGGTTTGTGGGTCTTTAGGGTTGGTAAAGATATCTTTTGTTTCACCATACTCAATCAGATGACCTAAATGAAAATAAGCTGTTTTCTGTGATACACGCGCCGCCTGTTGCATGGAATGGGTCACAATTATGATCGTGAAGCGTTCTTGTAATTCATTGATGAGATTTTCAATGTTTGTAGTTGCAATGGGGTCAAGTGCGGAACATGGTTCATCCATTAATAGCACTTCGGGGCTAACCGCAATTGCCCGGGCAATGCATAGCCGCTGTTGTTGTCCTCCGGAAAGCCCGGTAGCAGGATCATACAAGCGGTCATGAACTTCATTCCACAGACCTGACCTTTTCAAACTATCTTCAACGACATCCGCAGTTTCTGATTTACTAGACACAAGGCCATGAATACGTGGGCCATAAGCCACATTTTCAAAAATAGATTTAGGAAAAGGGTTTGGTTTCTGAAACACCATTCCTACGCGGGCCCTCAACAACACAGGATCAAGTTTGGGGTCATTGATATTCTGATCCCCCATGATAATTTGACCCTCTACACGGCAAGAAGGGATCACATCATTCATGCGGTTAAAACAACGCAAAAAGGTGGACTTTCCACACCCTGACGGTCCAATAAAAGAGGTGACCTTATTTGACTCAATGGCCATCCTAATATTGTTTATGGCTTGTTTATCGCCATAAAACACATTCAGATCATGGGTTGATAATTTTGTTACATTTGTCATGATTGCGTCCTTTTTACCATCTTTTTTCAAACCGTTTACGCAAAAGCACGGCAAGTAAATTCATTGAAATCAAAAAAATCAGTAATACCATGATCGCCAAAGACGACCGTTCATAAAAGGCGCGTTCGGCGCTATCTGACCAAATAAAGATTTGAACTGGCAAGGCGGTCGCAGGATCGGTAATGGATGTTGGAACATCGACAATAAATGCGACCATGCCAATCATGATTAATGGTGCGGTTTCACCTAAGGCCTGGGCTATGCCAATGATCGTGCCAGTTAATATGCCCGGTGCGGCTAATGGCAACACATGATCTAGGGCGGCTTGCATCCGTGATGCGCCCACCCCTAACGCGGCATCCCGAATGGATGTAGGCACAGCCCTGATTGAGGCGCGTGTAGCGATAATGATGGTAGGCAAAGTCATCAATGCCAGCACCATACCCCCCACCAAAGGCGCTGAGCGGGGCATATTAAAAAATCCTAAGAAAATGGCCAAGCCAAGTAAGCCAAATACAATCGATGGCACCGCCGCCAAATTGTTAATATTAACCTCAATAAAATCGGTGAGACGACCTGGCGGGGCAAAATATTCAAGATAAATAGCCGCCATAACTGCCAAAGGCAGGGCAATAATGATGGTGACCATTAATGCCATTACAGACCCAACAACAGCCCCAAGAATACCTGCGCTTTCCGGCTCTCTCGAATCTGCGTTTGTAAAGAAAGTGGAGTT
>JAQCJL010000015.1 GCA_027593125.1 Pseudomonadota bacterium
CCGATTGAGGCTGATAGCCTGCTTGGGCGGCTTTCACAAAGCTTGGCACAGCATCCCGGGCGGCAAGTGCTGAATACCCCGGTGGAACATATTTTTAGTCATTTTGCGCTTAGCTTGACCATAATCTGTGTGACAGATGTTCACCGGCAAGACCTCAAAGGCGCGGATACTGGCGGTCTGTGGTATCCCATGGCAAGCCTTGACCAAGAAGCCTTGCCAAGTGTGATGCGAAAGGTTTTTGAAATGGCTTGCGGTTCATCTAGTGCCGGAAGTGCCGCATTCCCGTAAAGACCATGGCAAGACCACGGTCATCAGCAGCAGCAATCACCTCATCATCACGGATAGAACCGCCCGGTTGTATAATCGCTGTTGCTCCAGCTTCTGCGGCAGCAATGAGCCCATCAGCAAAAGGAAAAAACGCATCTGATGCCACCGCAGATCCAGCAAGTGGATTGCCAGAAATACCAGCAGCTTCTGCCATATCTGCGGCTTTCCTAATGGCGATGCGTGACGAATCAAGCCGACTCATCTGGCCTGCACCAATGCCAATGGTGGCTCCGTCTTTTGCATAAACGATAGCATTGGATTTGACATGTTTTGCCACTTTCCATGCAAAGATCATATCCTGCCATTCCTGGGCATCTGGATGGCGGCGGCTAACGATAGTAAGGTCATCTTTATTGATCTCTCCGGCATCAGCATTCTGTGCTAAAAAGCCGCCTGCCAGCGTTTTTATCATAAGATGTGTTGGGGGATCAGTGGGCATGCCACCTGTTAGCATAAGCCGGAGATTAGGTTTGCTAGATAGAACGGCTTTGGCGTCATCATCCGCATCAGGGGCAATAATGACCTCGGTAAATATGGTGGTTATGGCTTTGGCAAGTGCGGCGTCTAATGGCCGGTTGAGGGCAATAATGCCGCCAAACGCGCTAACCGGATCACAGGCTAACGCCGTTTTCCATGCGGCCTGAAGATCAGCGCCCGTTGCAACACCGCAAGGATTAGCGTGTTTGATGATGGCAACAGCAGGTTGATCAAACTCTGCCACCAGTTCAAAAGCAGCATCAGTGTCGTTAATGTTGTTATAGCTAAGAGGCTTTCCTTGGATAAGGGCTGCGGTTATGACCCCATGCCGCGGCTGCCGATCTGCCATGCGATAAAGCACCGCACTCTGATGAGGATTCTCACCATAGCGCATGGTCATAACAGCATCACCAGCAATGCTAAGTTGCGGGGATAGTGGCGTTAAGCCTTGATCATCTGTCATCCAGCGGCTGATCATACTGTCATAATTGGCCGTATGGGCAAAGGCGCGTGCTGCCATTTGTCGGCGCATAGGTTCAGTGACGCCGCCATGGTTTTTAAGCTCTTCTGTTATCGCGAGGTAATCAGCAGGATTGGTGCATATGGTCACAAAGTCATGATTCTTGGCCGCGGCACGGATCATTGCCGGGCCGCCAATATCTATATTTTCAACCAGATCGTCACGGCTGGCGTCTTGATTTTTTAAAGTTGCGGCAAACGGATAAAGATTGATCACTACTAGATCAATCGCCGCAATGCCATGATGTGCCATATCCGCAAGATGCTGATCATTATCTCGTCTGGCAAGAATGCCACCATGAATGGCAGGGTGCAGGGTTTTGACGCGTCCATCCATCATTTCTGCCATGCCTGTTACCTCTGCGACCTGCCGAACAGGAATGCCAGCTTCTGCCAGTAGCTTAGCGGTGCCTCCGGTAGAAAGAATGGTGACACCCATTTCTTGTAAGGCTTTGGCTAAATCCGTGATGCCGGTTTTATCAGATACCGAAAGCAAAGCGCTTTTGATGGGCATGGGTTGGGATGGTGAAATGGTCATAGGGTGTAAGGCTCTTATTAAGGCGTTGCTTTATGCTGTTTCATGAAACCCCATGAAACATCGATTTCCATATGCTCTCTTATGCTGGTAAGCGCAACCGTTATGACGATTTGCTGACAGCGTTGCGGCTTACCATTAATGGCGGTGATGCTGTCTTCTAGGCTTGCCGCCCCATTTTTGGATACAAATTTCCATGCTGCCATACTCCCAGGCAACTTCAGCAAAATGGTATTATTGTTGGTCTTGCTTGCGTTAATGCGCGGATGTAGGTGGAAGCGTAATATTGCCTCTGACGGGATGTTGCTTGGCTCCCCCGTGTAGCGAAGAATATCTTGACCTTTGAGAGCATGGCCGCCGGTTGTTAAGAACACTTTGCGTTCATGAACCAGTCCAAAAAGGGGAAGATAACCATCATGTGATGCTACCCCTAACAATCCGCCACTAGCTGGCCCAACTTCTGCCATGGTCACACAAGCTTGCCTGCGATCTAGTTTCCCGTTATCGATTTGGCTGGAATTGATCATATCCACGCTTAGGGTCGAATGAGCAGAAGTGCCTTGCATGAGTTCGGCCAAATTCGGATGGGTAAGGCTAAGCTCATGATGATGGCCACTGCTGATTAAGATACGTTGTTTCTGAAACGAAAACTCTAACGCATTGGCGGCGGCGTCAATTTCTCCTCCGGCTGATATTTGTTGGTTGAGATGCTCGCGCATGGGCCCTGTATTAAGCACAGCCACACTTCTGCCGCTGGCAAGGCGGATATAGCCCCCATGATCAGCGTGCTGACAAATTTTTCCACTAGGGCCACTTTTATCGAGAACATGGTCCGTTTGTGGTTGAAGAGCATTCAGACCTTGACGCATCGCGATAAGCCCATGATCCCCAAGCCGCCACATGCGGCCAACAGCCCCCATCAAATTGATAACGGCATCAAGTCTGATTAAATGTGCCCCGGTTTGGGCATGACTGCTGTTCTTGGCGGCATCTTTTTGGTGATGCTTTAGCTGTTGGATGACGCCGAGAGCGTAGCGGATTTCATGCAAGATTTTTAAACAGATCATATGCCGGTCAGGGCGGCGGCTAGCGTGACAGCCATCAGGCAGAACCACTTGATCAATGGCAAGGAATAGGGCCTTTACAAGGCTTGTGATATCAGCATCAGATTGCCGGAACGCATGATCCAAAAGCAAAGCAGAGATAGCGTCAATACGGCTATCCGCAGAACTGATACGCGGCAAATCCTGAACCAAACAATTGGATTGCATCACCAAACTAGTTAGAAATTGCATCTGCTGGCTTTCTGAAGCGGATTGGCCAAACCAGCTCCAAGTCAAAACCAGCGATTTGATACGGCTAGATAATCGGGCGGTATTCCAGATGGTTTGATCCCACTGGCTATGCCGCGACAGCCATTCCAGCAAGTAGCGTCTAGCATGGGTGCGCGCGTGCTGACCCCCATATTCACGCATATCTCTTAGCCACTGAAAATCATGCCAATCCTCATCCAGCATGACAAGTGGGGCAATACCAGTCGCCAAAGGCTGACCAAGTCTGGCATCACCTTTCCACAAATCCATTAAAGGCATATTGCCCGAAGACATATGTTTGGTCAGTGTGCGGCCAGTTTTCGCAGCAGCACGATATTGCCAGAAAAACATCCGGCTTCGGCGGAAAATTCGGGTCAGAAAAGGGACTGACCTTGATGGCGTGGTAATGGATTTCGTTGCCTTGCTTTGCATCAGTCCTGTTTTTCGCCCTTGCTGTTTTCACTGTTTAGGAAAACGGATTTTATGACACCATATCTTAAATGCGCTTAAACCGCGCCATAAAGAAACCATCATTGCCTTGGGTCATGCCGTCCTCTTGGAGCATTGTCAAGGCATTGGGCATGAATCTTAACGCATGATCAGCGTCGTCGGATTGAGGGCTTGTGTTATCACCTTTTGCAGGAAAAGGGACAAAGCCTGTGTATTCTGCCGCATCAATAGGAAAAGGAACAAGGCCACTATCAGATTGAATAATTTTGATCAAATCTTCGCCTTCTGCACGCAAAAGTGAACAAGTAGCAAAAACAAGAACACCGCCAGGCTTTAGCCAATTAGCCGCATGGCGGATCATCTTAAGCTGAAGTTCGGTTAATGCCCTGATATGAGGTGATTTTTTGCGCGTCAAGATATCTGGTCGGCGGCGGATCGTCCCTGTGGCAGAGCAAGGCGCATCAATAAGAACGCCATCCACCGGTGCTGGCGGGGACCAGTCCAGCACATCAGCGGAAACAACATCTGCCGTCATGCTAAGCCGATCCAGATTGCTTTGGAGCCGTTCAAGCCGTTTTTCAGAAAGATCTAGTGCTGTTACCTTGGCTCCACCTGCGATCAGTTGCGCAGTCTTGCCACCGGGTGCGGCGCAGGCATCGATGATGTGTTTGCCTTTGACATCACCCATTAATCGGGCAGGCATGGCGGCGGCGGCGTCCTGCACCCACCATTGGCCTTCTGCATATCCATCAAGGGTCTGGGGCGCACCTTCGTTCAACCGAATGCTGCCTTGGGGTAGCGCAACCCCGCCTAGTCGAGAGGCCCAGTTTTGCTGATCACCCATGACCGAAAGATCAAGCGGTGGCGGCATCATTAACATTGTCATGATTTGATCCGCCTGATCAGGCCCCCAATCCCCAATCAGTAAGGTTTTCAACCATTCCGGACAATTTGCGGAGGCACCAGCCTTTGCGTTAGTCTTAAAGCCTTTTCCGTTTTGGATATCATCAGCACAGCGCCGCAAGCTGGCGTTAATCAGACCATGCAGGTGCTTTTGATCCCGGGCACGAATTAATCGCACCGCTTGATCTACCACCGCATGCGATGGCCCATCCAGCCAGATCAGTTCGGTTAAGGCCAATTGAAGAATTAGGCTTGCAATCTGTTGGCGGCCTTTGGGTGGGCGAGGCACA
The DNA here is from genome assembly GCA_027593125.1 of Pseudomonadota bacterium. GTDB lineage: Bacteria > Pseudomonadota > Alphaproteobacteria > Puniceispirillales > UBA1172 > UBA12202. The sequence goes on from JAQCJL010000015.1 coordinate 4,815, forward strand.
TAGTGGCGCAACGCCAGCATAGCCTCACCATGATGGCGTAAAGCGGTGGTAACCAAACGGCGGCAGAAACGACGATCACGCGGCTCAAGGTTTTGATAATCAGCACTTTGCTCAAGGCAGTCATCAAGGGTTCTTCCCGCAGTCATTACCGCTTCAAAAGCGGCTAGAGCAGTTATGCGTGAGGGTTCAGGTTTAGTGTTTCGGGAAGCCATGACCAGATCATGAGGATGATGGATGCGTTTGTCCAGTTCCATCCATCAGATTTGTGATGCTTTTGCCTGTGTTTCGCCCCTAAAATTAACTGGCGATAGCAATTTGCCCTGATGCCTTGTCATAAGCGGTTATGTTGCCCATATTTAAAGCATGGAAAAAGACTTAAACATGACAAAATCTGATCAAACAGCGGGACGGGCGGCGTCAGGGGCGTCAGGCATCGTTGATAGCGATAACCCTAACCCACAAAGCGAAACGGCAGATCAGGCCGAAACGCTGGTGGAAACAGGTGGACCAAAAGGTCTTGAGCCAACACGTTTTGGCGATTGGGAAAAGAATGGCCGCTGTTCGGATTTTTAGCCCATGGCGCGTCTAACTACGGCGATGCTAGTGGCGGCAGTCATGGCAGAAGCCAATCGTGAAATGGTTTCTGTGGTCTTAACGCATCGCGGTGACGCAGAACGCGGCGCTATGTTTGTGCGTTTAGAAGGTCGGAACGGACAGGCACGCATTGAAGGCCGGCATCATGATCCTGATAAGGGCTATGTTTGGGCAGCTCTTCATGACGATGCTTGGATTGAAAGTCCTGCTGCTGATGCAATTTTAGAAAAACAAATATCTTATGATCAGGATTGTTGGGTGATCAATGTCGATAGCCCAGAAGGTCTCAATCCGTTTGCCCAACATGAAGCGTGAAGACGGTTTGACAACATCGTATGGTTAGACAAAAATATTGTATGCAACAGATCCCATGCCGCTAAGGGGCAGGGCGCTGATGATTAGGGTATGGTTTCGCGAATGAAGACGAGCAGATTTTCACCAATTCACAGATTATCGGTGGCACCTATGATGGACTGGACCGATCGGCATTGCCGGTTTTTTCACCGTTGTCTTGCCCCTTCATCTGCGCTTTATAGCGAAATGGTCACTGCTGATGCGATTCGCCATGGGCAAAGGGATAGGCTGTTATCAGGTCATCATATTGATAATCAGGATGATGCCATTATTCTTCAGCTTGGCGGCGCTGATCCTGAGGCGTTAGCAGAAGCGGTGCGCCTGGCAGAACCTTATCAATATGCTGAATACAATCTGAATGTGGGATGTCCGTCTGACCGTGTGCAATCTGGCCGATTTGGGGCGGCCTTGATGGCAGAGCCTGAATTAGTAGCTGATCTCGTGGCGGCGATGAAATCAGCCACCACAAAGCCTGTGAGTGTCAAATGTCGGCTTGGCATTGATGATATGGATATCGATAAAGGGCTAGATGATTTTGTTGATGCGGTTTGCCGCGGCGGCAGTGATCATCTGATTGTCCATGCGCGCAAAGCGTGGCTTAAGGGATTAAGCCCAAAGGAAAATCGTGATATTCCGCCTCTTGATTATGATCGTGTTTATCATCTGAAACGCCGCCTTTCTGACTTGCCCATCAGCATTAATGGCGGGATTGCCAGTGCAGACATCATTACCTCTGCTCTTAAAGTGATGGATGGGGTGATGATAGGCCGCGCAGCTTACCAGTATCCTTACCAATTTGGCCTATGGGCGGCCATGATTTATGATCAATCCCCACCAGATGAAGATGAGATCATGGCACGCATGGCGAATTATGCTGATGCTGAAGTGGATAAAGGCGAACGGCTAATAGCCATCACTCGACATATGTTAGGCTTTGCCAATGGTCAAAAAGGGGCTAGACGATGGCGGCGGATGCTGTCAGAAGAGGCAAGAACCCCTACAGCTAATGGCGATCTGATTCGCAACGCTTGGGAAATACTCATGACTGCTCGTAAGGACGCTGCCTGATGACTGCTTTGCCTGAACAAAACCCGCAACAACATAAATGGCGATCCTTATTAGAGTTTGGCCCCTTGATCATCTTTTTCGGGGTGAATTATTTTTTTGGAATTTATGCTGGAACGGCAGCTTTGGTTTTAGCCACCCTGATTTCGCTTTTCCTTTCATGGCAATTGGAACGCAGACTCCCTAAAATGGCAGCTTTCGGCTGTCTTCTGGTGGTGTTTTTTGGGGGGTTGACGATTGTTATGGCGGATGAGTTTTACATCAAAATCAAACCTACTGTGGCCAGTTTAACTATCGCAGGTGTTATCCTGATTGGCTATCTGATTGGGCGTAACCCTGTGCGTGCCATGATGGGGCATTTGCCTTTGCCTGCGGAATCAAAAGTATGGCGTGATCTGACATTTAGTTTTATCATCATGATGGTTACCATGGCCGCGGCGAATGAGGTAGCATGGCGGCATCTGACGACCCAACAATGGGCAACTTTTAAGGTCTTTGGCCTAACGGGGATATCGCTTGTTTTTGGGGTTGTTGTGATGATCATTTTGCATCGCTACCAGCATGAGATGCCAGAGGATAATGAACCTTAAACAACACCGAATTAACCTGGAACAGATAAGGATGCCGATTGCAGATAAATATATGTCGGAATTCTTTCAATCGTTTTTTCTAAAATGAGACTAATGTAATTTCAGATTTTCTATTTAATGGGGATTATCATGGCTGATGAAGACGATATCATTCTAGAAGAACTTGACGACGAAGAATTGGTTCAGCAAATCCACGATGACCTTTATGATGGTCTTCAGGATGAGGTGGTTGAGGCTGTTAATATTTTCCTTTCGCGCGGTTGGACTCCATATCGTGTTCTGACAGATGCCTTGGTTGAGGGCATGACCATTGTGGGTGTTGATTTCCGCGATGGTATCTTGTTCGTGCCTGAGGTGTTGATGGCAGCAAACGCAATGAAAGCTGGCATGGTGGTTCTGCGCCCATTACTTGCTGAAACTGGCGCCCCACAACAGGGTAAAATGGTTATCGGCACAGTCAAAGGTGACATTCACGATATCGGAAAAAATCTTGTTTCCATGATGATGGAAGGGGCAGGATTTGAAGTGATTGATATCGGTATTAATAATCCTGTTGAAAATTATATCGAAGCGCTTGAAAAGCATAAGCCAAATATTCTGGGGATGTCTGCCCTTTTGACCACTACTATGCCTTACATGAAGGTAGTTATTGATGCACTGGTCGAAAAAGGCATGCGGGATGATTATATCGTTCTCGTTGGTGGCGCGCCATTGAATGAAGCGTTTGCCAATTCCATTGGGGCTGATGCTTATTGTCGAGATGCCGCGGTTGCGGTGGAAACGGCAAAGGCAATGGTTGCCGCAAAGCCTGCGGCCTAACCCCTAGTGGCGACAATCACAGTCATTTATTGGCGAGATATCCCTGCACAGGTGGTAGCAGAGGAAGGCCGCGGTCGTAACCGTCGCCAAGCCAAGATCGAATTGCCCCAGCGTTTTGCCATTGCTATTGACGCTGCAGCTATGCGTGATGGGGCTGATTCAACAGATGATTATCTGGCGGAATGGCGGAAATCTGAACCTGTGGCATGTGGCGATGATCTGCAGGCTGAGGCTAGTGCCAAAGCTGATCAGTTGGTGGAAGCATATCCCCAAAGCCGGATTGCCAAAATGGTAGAAGCAGGTGGACTAGAAGCATCATAAGTCACCTGTGCAGTTAAGATTGTCGTAAATAAGAGACTGTTGGCCGCCATCTGGCCATTATCATACGGAAATCCTATCTATTACCCTATCTATGGTTGGTAGGGTCATACTTTTACTTGATATATCCATTTAAGGAGCTGGAAAATGAGTATTTCCATAGACGCAATTGCCAAGGCTGGACAAAATTGGTCTATTGAGGTCACTCCTCCTGGTGCTGCCAAGATCGAAAGCTTTTCGGATATTCTGGCTGAAAACACCACGGTGAATGTCACCTTTCTGCCAGGCACAGACCCTGTTGATACAGTCAATGTCGCTAAGCGTCTGCGTGATGACGGCATGAACCCGGTTCCTCATATTGCCGCGCGGTCAATTCAATCAAAAGCACAGCTGGCCGAATTGGTCGCGGATATGACATCACGTGCAAAGGTTGATGAAGTTCTGGTTATTGGCGGCGGTGTGACCCATCCCGTTGGTGACTTCGCCTCTAGCATGGAAATCCTTGAAACAGGGGTTCTGCAATCCGCAGGCATTAGCAAGATTGGCGTTTCAGGACACCCTGAGGGAAGCCCTGATATTACTGATCCGCAATTAGCTGAGGCCTTAGCATGGAAGAATGAGTTTGCTAAGCGTGAAGGGTTGGATCTCTATATCGAAACCCAATTCTGTTTTGATGCCGCTGCGGTCGTTGCGTGGGAAAATGCGATCCGTGAGGCTGGCAACCAGTTGCCTATCCGTATTGGCATTCCTGGCCCTGCTACTATTAAAACTTTGTTTCGATTTGCCCAGATTTCTGGCATTGGCCCCTCAATGCGGTTTATTGCCAAACAAGCGCGTAATGTTACCAAGTTGCTAACCGTGCAATCCCCACACCTGCTGATCGCAGGACTTGCCGAAGCGATGGCGAGTGATGAAAATTCCAAATTGCACCATTTCCACTATTATCCCTTTGGCGGCGTTGCTAAAACTGCCGTTTGGGCAACCGAAGTCGCCGCAGGCAATATCTCGCTTCTTCCTAAGGGAGGTTTTAGCGTACCAACACCCAAATAAGGCCTTATTCAAGGCTTTCTATTGGGAAAAAGGATCTAAGGCAGAGACTTGAAAATATCTGCCATGATGAAATATCGATGTTAACAGAAAATTAGCGAACTCAGACCAAAAGAGGAGTCCCAATATGACCATTACCCGCGTGTCGTCACACAAAAAAGAGATTGAAATTGGTTTTGAAAAGCCATTCTGTATCATTGGTGAACGGATTAATCCAACTGGCCGTAAACTGCTTGCCGCAGAAATGGCAGAAGGGGATTATTCTCGTGTGTTATCTGATGCGCTTGCCCAGGTTGAGGCAGGGGCAACCATGCTGGATGTGAATGCTGGTATCCCGATGGCGGATGAGCCAAAGATTTTGGCAGAATGCATCCAACTGATTCAAGATCATGTTGATATTCCTCTGGCAATTGATAGCTCTATTGTTGAGGCTCTTGAATCTGGACTGTCTGTCTATAAGGGTAAGCCACTGGTCAATTCGGTTACGGGAGAAGAAGAGCGTCTTGAGGTCGTTTTGCCACTGGTGAAAAAATATAATGCCGCTGTTGTTGCCATTTCAAATGATGAAACAGGCATTTCCGAAGATCCAAATGTGCGTTATGAAGTCGCCAAGAAAATTGTTGAGCGCGCCGAAGATTTTGGTATTCCACGCGAAGATGTGGTAGTTGATCCTTTGATTATGCCGGTGGGGGCAATTAATCTGGCTGGCCGTTCTGCGCTTGATTTGATCCGCCGCCTACGGACAGAACTTAAGGTTAACACCACTTGTGGGGCATCTAACATTTCTTTTGGCTTGCCAAACCGGCATGGCATGAATGCCGCTTTCTTGGCAATGGCTGTTGGTGCGGGAATGACCTCTGCTATTATGAACCCTTTGCATGCTGAAGAAATGTCAGGGATTATGGGTGCTGATGTTATGATGGGAACTGACCCAGAATGCCGCCGTTGGATTAAGAAATATCGTGAGCCTGTCGCCGAAGGGGAAAGCCGGGGTGCGCGCGGTGATCGTGAACGTCGCCGTCGGCGAGCATAACTCCTTGCCTACGACACATTAGGATACAGTCTATTCGCATTGAACCTAGAGACCATAAACATGGCAAAACTTGAAAATATGGATAGCAACAAAAATGAAACCAACGATATCCAAGCAAAGGATATCAAGGTTGTGTTCACCCCATCCGGCAGGCAAGGCCATGTTCCTGCTGGAACGACTGTGCTTCAGGCAGCGCGAAGCCTTGGGGTAGATATCGATTCGGTTTGCGGTGGCCGTGCCATGTGCGGGCGTTGTCAGGTGGTGGTAGGAGACGGTGATTTTTCAAAACATGGTATCCGCTCATCACAGGATTCCGTCTCACCACGATCAAAGGTCGAAGACCGATACGCTGACAAACGCGGTCTTGCTGATGATCGGCGTCTGTCTTGCCAATCCACTTTGCTCAAAGATGCGGTTATTGATGTTCCTGCGACCTCACAAGTGCATGCCCAAGTGGTTCGCAAAGAAGCTGACGCCAGAGTCATTGAAGTCGATGCTGTCACGCGGCTTTGTTATATCTCAGTTCGCGAACCGGATATGCACGAACCTTCAGGCGATTTGCGCCGGGTAGCCGAAGCGCTCAGAGAACAATGGCCTGATCGTGTTGAAGGTCACATTACCGCAGATCTTCATGTCCTGCGTGAGCTTCAGCAGGTGTTACGCAAAGGGAAATGGGAAATTACCGTTGCCTTGCGCGATGGCACGCGCATTATTGGGGTATGGCCTGGTCTTAAGGATCGTATTGTTGGCGCAGCGATTGATATTGGTTCCACCACGATGTCCGCTCATCTCTGTGATATGAATAGCGGTGAGGTGCTGGCCTCATCAGGGGCGATGAACCCACAAATCCGCTTTGGCGAAGATTTGATGAGTCGGGTATCCTATGGGTTTCTCAATGCTGGTGGCGCTGAAGAAATGACCACCTCGGTGCGTGAAGGGCTTCAACAATTGCTTGATGGCGCAGCTCAACATGGCGGCATCAGCCAAGATGATATCATTGAGATTGTTCTCGTTGGTAATCCAGTGATGCATCACCTCGTGCTTGGCATTGATCCTATTGAACTTGGCGGTGCGCCGTTTGCGCTATCCATTGATCAGTCTTTTGAAACACTTGCGAGTGAACTAGACCTTACTGTCCATCCAGGGGCTAGGGTTTATGTTCTGCCTTGTATTGCTGGTCATGTTGGGGCTGACGCGGCGGCGGTGGCATTGGCGGAACGCCCTGACGCGACAGAGGCCATGACACTAGTCGTAGATGTTGGCACTAATGCAGAAATCCTTTGTGGAAACAGCCATCGTCTGTTGGCGGCATCTTCCCCGACTGGTCCTGCCTTTGAAGGCGCCCAGATCAGCAGTGGCCAACGCGCCGCGCCAGGAGCGATTGAACGCATTAAGATTGATCCTGATACGCTTGAGCCAAGGTTTCGGGTAATCGGTGTGGATTTATGGTCTGACGAAGCTGGGTTCGCGGATGCGATTGCCAGCACTGGGATTACCGGTATTTGCGGATCAGGAATTATTGAGGTGCTGTCAGAGATGTATCTGTGCGGCATCATATCCGAAGATGGTGTGGTCGATGGCAAGAAAGCTGATATCTCGCCACGTATTGAGGAAGATGGGCGTACCTTCCGTTATCGGGTTTCAGAAACGGTTGCCATTACGCAGAATGATATTCGCGCTATTCAGCTTGCTAAGGCCGCGCTTTATGCTGGTTTCCGTCTATTGATGGATAAGCTGGAAATTGATCATGTCGATCATGTCGTTCTGGCGGGGGCTTTTGGCACACATATTGAGCCAAAATATGCCATGGTTTTAGGAATGATCCCTGACTGTGAGATTGAGAATGTCCGTTCAGCAGGCAATTCTGCTGGCACAGGGGCAAGAATATGCCTTTTGAATAAAGGGCAGCGTCGAGAAATTGAAGATATTGTCCGGCGTATTGAAAAAATTGAAACTGCTGTTGAGCCATCGTTCCAAGATCATTTTGTTAAGGCAATGGCTATTCCTCATAAAACGGACCCTTATGCCAAGCTATCATCTGTGGTGAAAATGCCGCCGCGTCAGCTTGATGAACCTGGTTCCGTTGGTGCGGGCGGGGAAAGATCAGGCCGCCGTCGGCGCCGTCAACGCTAATGCTTTTGCGCTGGGAAAGTATCAATCAGTATTAAGGTGTGATGATATATGTCTGTTCGTCACGACCTGATTTTCTTGCCATATCACGAAGCTGATCGTTAATCAGGTCAAGCATTTGCTGGCCATTTTCACTAGTTTTGACGCGCTTGGCTAGGTCCTGCCATATTAAAATAGCTTGCTCATCATTGCCTTTCTGGCTGGCATAAAGCGCATAGAGATAAGGCGCACGCCAATCTTCAGGGTTCTCCGCCATGGTTTGCCGCAATAAGGCAGCGGCAGCCTCAGTGACAATGCCATCAGCCTGCCGTGTCATCGCCTCTGCCAGCATCGCACGGACAGTGCTGTTATTGGTTAACGCAATCACTGCTTCAAGGGCAGCAATCTCAATTTCATATTCTTTCGCGGCGGCGGCGGCCTCTGCCAATATAAGCATGGCGGTAATATCACCAGGATTTGCCATTGTGTAGGCTTCAGCGGCAGCAAGACGTTGAGCAATGATCTGTTCGCGCTCTGCCTCAATTTCTGCTTTGATCTGAAGTTCTTCTGTGCGCATGGATAGCGGCTGATCAGAAAACTCAGGCGAACCAATTACACCGTAAATGATAATCGCCCCCAGCATTGGCAGAATGATTAGCACACCTAGCCTGCCATGGGGCAAAACCCCAGTGCCCCGCATCACTAGGCCCATCATTGCCATGACCATAACTGCCATAATTGTAAGGCTGATGATAAAGCTGCTAACCATCATCATTTTATCTTTCTGTCGTCTATGGCGCTAGCCAGACGCGGCCGTGTCCATATGATAATGCCAAGGCCAAGGATCAAAACAATAATAGGGGTAAGCCATAACACCATAGTCATGCGGTTAAATGGCGGTGAGAAGAGAATATAGTCCCCATATCGTTGCCGCAAATAGTTCAGAATATCATCATCGCTTTTGCCATTTGTGATTTGCTCTCGAATGATGCTTCGGATGGTAATTGCGAAATCAGAATTGCTGTCATCAACAGTCTGGTTCTGGCAAGTCAAACAGCGCAATTCATTAGCAAGGGCTCTGGCTCTGGCCTCATCAGCAGGATTGGTCAGTTGCTCTTCGGGTAAAATCGCATGGGCTGGTGTTGGTAGCGCGCTAAATAATGAACCAGATAACGATACCATCATAACCATGATCAGCACCATCAGCGTTTGGGAAGTCAGGCGGCATATCATGGCGTAATTCCCAAGGTGATTAGCGCATCACGGATCACCCCATTCATCTCATTGGCAAAAATAGGCCCACGATGATGCAGAATGATAGTGCCATCTGGCCCGATGATCAGAGTTTCAGGTAAAGCCTGAACACCAATTTCAATGCTGGCTCTACCATCCCTATCGACGCCAATAGCGGTGTAAGGATCACCAAAAGTGTTAAGAAAATCCAAGGCGTTTTCTTGCTCATCACGCTGATTGATCCCAAGAACAGGGAGGTGATCTGATAAGCGTTCAATCGCTGGTGCTTCTGCGCGGCAAGGGGGACACCATGATGCCCAGACATTTATGGCATAGGCCTGACCCTGCCAATTGTTAAGTGAAAACTCATCTTGATCAGTGACTTTGAGAAGCGGTAACGTCACTGAAGGTATCGTCTGACCTTGCATCGAAAACCCAATAGATTGCGTATCCCTGTTGCCATTGGTGATGGCAAGCAAGCCCCATAACGACACGCCAACAAACAAAAAGAAAACAAGAACAGGAATGATAAAGACTGGCCGAAAGGTCATGGATTAAGCCTCTTGTCTTCGGGTGGGATGACCTAGCATCGTGATAATGCCGCCGATCACCATCAGACCTGCACCACCCCAAATCCAAGTGATAAAGGGTTTTTCATAAATATGAATGACAAAGCCTTCTTCAGGCGTGCCGCCACCAAAGACAACATAAGTATCGCCTAAAAATCCTGTCTGGATAGCGGCCTCAGTGGTTTGGCTTCGGGCAACGGGAAAGGTGCGGATCTCACTTATGAATTCAGAGCTTTCACCATTAGCCGCAGTCTTGATCACTGTCGCCGCAGTGGCGTTATAGTTTGGGCCAATGACAGGGGCAACACTGGTCAGGGTGAATTGGGCATCACCACTAGTCATATGATCCCCAATCTGAAGCCGCTTAATCACCTCATCATCGAAAAAGCTAACACCGGCAACACCAATCGTGAACACCGCTACCCCAAGATGCGCTAGGTTCATGCCAAGCCGGGGGAGGGGTATTCCCCTTAACCGCCGCCATGCCCCTGTGGGGTGTTGGCGCCATAATCCCATGACGGCGAATAGATCTGCCGCAACGCCTGTCATCACCCATATGCCAAGCCCAATGGTGGCAATGGCAAAGGCATTCATGCCGCTGATTAGCATCAGCACAATGGCTAAGAGAACGGCGGTGATCATCAGCATAGGCCATATTTGCCGCCATATTTTTGAAAAACTGGCCTGTTTCCATGCCAGTAACGGGGCGACAGGTAAGAAAAATAACATTAGGCCAAGCAAAGGGCCGACACTGGCTTCAAAAAAAGGTGGGCCAACAGAAATGCGCGCACCATTTACCGCCTCAATCACCAATGGGTAAAGCGTTCCTGTCAATACAGTTACGGTGGTCACAACCAGCAAAAGGTTATTGGCTTGAAGGGCGGTTTCGCGGCTGAACAAGGCATGGGCTTCTGCCATTGTGTCACGGCCTAGCGTTCCTGCACGCATGGCATAAAGCATAAGCGGTATGCCAACCGCAATCATGATAATGACCAGAATCACAATGCCTCTCGTCGGGTCATTGGTAAAAGCATGAACCGAGGTCAACAGACCTGACCTAACGATGAAAGTCCCGATTAGGCTAAGACCAAACCCAAGGATAGCAAGCAATACCGTCCAGCTGTGAAAGAGATTGCGTTTTTCCACCACCCTGAGGGAATGAATGAGCGCCGTGGCAACAAGCCATGGCATGAGTGAGGCATTTTCAACAGGGTCCCAGAACCACCAACCGCCCCAGCCTAGCTCATAATAAGCCCACCAACTGCCTAGCGCGATACCTGCGGTTAACGCCGCCCAAGCCAGCAAAACCCAACGCCGCGCCAACACAGCCCAGCGTGCATCAGCTCTTCCCTCAATCAAAGCCGCCACTGCAAAAGCAAAGCCCACAGATAAGCCCACATAACCAAGATAAAGCATAGGTGGATGAAAGGCCAAACCGGGGTCTTGCAAAATAGGATTTAGCCCATTTCCGTCATCAGGTAGCGATGTCAGACGAAGGAACGGATTAGAGGTAAAAAGAATGAGGCCGATAAAGGCAAGCGAGATCATGCCTTGGATCGACAACGCATAGGCCATGGTAGAACGGCCATCACTAATCCGACGGAGTTGCCCCGCCATCAACGCCCCAAACAGCGTCAGGATCAAAACCCACAATAAAAGTGAGCCTTCATGATTGCCCCACACACCAGAAACTTTATAAAGCCAAGGTTTAAGCGAATGAGAATGTGACGCCACCAGCGCAACAGAAAAATCAGATCGCAAAAAGGCCAGTGTCAGCATGGCAAAGCTGATCACCACAAGGATAAAGGCCATGATTGCGGCCTGCCAGCCTAGCCGGATCATTCCCGCAGATGACGATCTGGCGCCAGCAAATAGTGCTAATGCCTGTGTGATAGTCAGGCCAAACGCCAACGCAAGAGCAAAATGACCAATTTCCGTCCCATGCGGCATTATTCTTGGCCTTTCCAAACGCCCTGATCTTTGAGAAGATCGGCAACCTCAGCAGGCATATAGGTTTCATCATGCTTGGCTAGTACGGTGTCAGCCTGAAAAATATCACCATCTAGCCGGCCTTCGGTAATGACACCTTGGCCTTCACGAAACAGGTCAGGAAGAATGCCCGAATAGCGCACTTCGATACTGGTGGTCTGATCTGTGACTTGGAAACGGATACCGTCTTGGTCTTTCTGGATACTGTCATCAACAACCAAACCACCAAGCCGAACAATCTGACCTTGTTTTGCCTTTGCTTGGATATCGGTTGGCCCATAAAAGAACACCACATGATCACGCAAGGCACTAAGCACGAGCATAGCAGCTAATCCTAATGCCGTTAGGATCAGTAAAAGGCCAATACCTCGACGCATCTTTGGGCTGAGATCAGCCAAAATGATCTCCTTCGTTTTGGTCGGTGATATGGTGATTTAACTGGCGCTTTACCCGATATGATCGGATGAGGCTGTGGCAAGTGACAGCGATGAGAATCCCAGCCGCCGCGCCCCAAGATGACCAGATATAAAACCCATATCCCCCCATTGCGAAAAATCCGATATCGCCGCTCATGCTTGGCCTCTTTGGGACGAATGTCCTCTTATCTCAAGTGCGGTAAGTCGCCGTTGGGCAAGCAAAGTGTTCATCCGCAGAATAGAAATACAAATAAACCATCCAAGCATGGCAAGAGCCATAATCAACAAAGGCAAAAGCATGGCGGGATCAATGCTAGGCCCACCAAAGCGCAGAACACTGCTACCCTGATGTAAGGTATTCCACCAATCCACAGAAAACTTAATAATGGGCAGATTTATCACCCCAACAATTAATAGCAGGCTAGCCGGTTTGCTGCCGCGTTCAGGGCGTTCAAAGCCATCTGCAAGGGCAATATAACCTAGATAAAGAAAAAATAAGATCAGCATAGAGGTCAACCGAGCATCCCAGACCCACCATGTCCCCCACATAGGTCGACCCCAGAATGATCCTGTCAACAAGGTGATAAGGGCAAAACTTGCCCCCGGAACCGCCATCGCTCGCGCCCCGATATCCGCAAGCGGATGCCGCCAGACTAAATAGAATATGGCAGACACCGCCATAGCCAGATAGGCGAGCAATGCCATCCATGCCGCTGGAACATGGATATACATGATCCGCACCGTTTCCCCTTGCTGGTAATCCGCAGGCGAGGCAAAAAAGGCTAAATACAGCCCATAACACATTGCCGTCACGGTCATTACCACCGCCACAGGAAAGATAACGGCCGTAATCGCTCGGAAACGCGTAGGGTTGGCTAAGTAGTCAAACATATCATCACCTTAAAGGATATGTGCGCCAAGCGAAAGCCAGATGCGATGTCATGTCACAAGGGATTTTCATTAGCGTCTTATTCTTCCGCAAAGCGGATGGCCGCCGCGCTAACAGGTGGGGCTAATACCAACAGAATCAACGCTAATGCCGCTAAAAGCATGAAATGGCCCTTCGCGTCAGCGCCAGTCAAAACTGCAGTTGTTGCCATCACGCCAAAAATTAAGACAGGCATCGCCAGGGGTAGGACAATCAGGGCAATAAATACCCCGCTTCGCCTTGACCCTAATGTTAATCCTGCTGCCATAGACCCTATCAACACAAGACAAAGCCCACCAAGACCCAAGAACGCCCCTATAGCCCATAACCCGTTAAAGGATAGCCCCAGCATTAAGGCCAAAACAGGTGCCGAAAGCATGAGCGGTAAGATAATAATTACCCAAGCAGCTAAGGCTTTTGCCAGCATCAGTAATGGCATGGGCGCAGGGCTGACCAACATCTGTTCAAGAACACCGTCTCTTGCCTCTCGCGTGAATAGGCGATCCATTTGTGGCAGGCTGGCCAACATAACAGCAATCCAGATAATTGCAGGGGCAATCTGGGCCAGCAAGGCCTGATCAGGGCCTAATCCAAGCGGCACCAAGGTGGTAATCATGACGAAAAACATAACTGACGCCAACATATCCCCAGGGTAACGGCAAGCAGACCGCAAATCATGAACAAACATCATCATCGGAATAGATAAGATGGTGGTCATGGCCTGCCTTTGCCTCTTTCGCTTTTGTTTTGATTGCTTAGCTGATCAAGATATAAAATCTGGCTGGCGGTAATTGGCATTGCGCCGTGTCCACTGATCACCACCGTGCCACCAGATGCTAAATGATGGTTGAGCAGGTCATGCAGTTTGTTGGCGGCATCATCATCTAAGGCGTTAAACGGTTCGTCCAAAAGCCATAATCGGTGAGACTCGTCATTGAATAAAACAAGCCGGGCTAAGGCTAATCGCCGTTGTTGGCCTGCAGAAAGATGGTGAATCTGGCGTTTGGCTAGTTCTGCAATCCCTAGCGTATCTAATGCCATCATTATATCATCCGCTCGCGGTGCCAGCCCGGCAAGCCCTGCTGTCATGGCAAGCGCATGATAAGCATCCAGACTTTCAGCATTAGCGTTTCGATGCCCAATGAGAACAAGCTGGCGCATCATGTTTGCATGATCACTGGCGGTGCTAACCCCGTTGATCGCGTAATCACCAGTATCCAGGGGAATTAATCCAGCTAATCCACGAAGCAATGTTGTTTTGCCGCATCCATTAGGGCCACGCAATAGCATCATCTGCCCTTGGTCAAGCTGGGCATTCAGGCCAGTGATCAGAGGATATCCACCACGGCTGATGGTGAGATTACGGATGATGAGTCGCGGTGCCGTCATAAACCCAAGCTCATTTGATAGTGTTGCCCCCCATCATCACGATTGTCAGACAGAGATCAAGTCACAATCCCCAAAACCTGTGGGAGGGGGCTTCTCAAGGGGAAATAGTTTGTTATAATCACCTTCGACTGGTCCTCGTCCAAGGCGAGTGATGGGGCGCCCCCCGGCTAGCCAAAATGTTATGCTTTATGGGCTATGTGTTATCATCTGGATACCATAAAACATGGGTTTGGATGAAGGCATAGCAATCCGTTTATGCAAAGTATCATATGTAAGGTATCAGGGGGTAAAAATGGCTAAAACCGTATCGACTTTTCGTGACCAATCACGGCGCCAGCTTCAGGTTGGTGATAAGACTTATGATTTCTTTTCTATTGCCGCTCTGGCGGAACAATTTCCCGGCGTCAAAACATTACCGTTTTCAATCAAGGTGCTTTTGGAAAATCTGCTTCGCAATGAAGATGGGGATAGCGTAACGGCTGAGGCTATCGAAACCATGGCCAGCATGCGTTCTGGCGCCACGTCGGATCAAGAGATTGCCTATCGCCCTGCTCGGGTGCTGATGCAGGATTTCACTGGCGTGCCGGCAGTGGTGGATTTGGCAGCTATGCGCGATGCTATGGTTGCCATGGGCGGTGACCCTGACCGCATTAATCCCCTTTCCCCTGTTGATTTGGTTATTGATCATTCGGTGATGGTAGATCATTTTGGCAGTGCTAATGCCTTTGCCCAGAATGTTGATTTAGAAATGCAACGCAATCTGGAACGCTACGTCTTTTTGCAATGGGGCAGTAAAGTCTTTAAGAACTTTCGTGTTGTTCCGCCCGGCACCGGGATTTGCCATCAGGTCAATGTCGAATATCTAGCCCAAGTCGTCTGGACTAATGAACAGGACGGCGTAAGCGTGGCTTATCCTGATACTTGTGTTGGAACTGATAGCCACACGACCATGGTCGGGGGAATGGCAGTACTTGGCTGGGGTGTCGGCGGCATTGAGGCAGAAGCCGCAATGCTAGGTCAGCCTATTTCCATGCTTGTGCCAGATGTCATTGGCCTGCGTCTGCATGGCCATTTGAAAGAAGGGGTGACGGCAACGGATTTGGTGTTAAGGGTCACAGAAATGTTGCGCCAAAAGGGCGTGGTTGGAAAGTTTGTTGAGTTTTGCGGTGATGGCCTTGATCACTTGTCGCTGGCTGATCGGGCAACAATTGCAAATATGGCGCCGGAATATGGGGCGACTTGTGGCTTTTTCCCCATTGATTCCGAAACGATTAATTATCTGCGCTTAACCGCAAGGGATGAGGCCAATATCGCCCTCGTTGAGGCCTATGCCAAAGCTCAGGGGATGTGGCGTGAGCCGGGAATGGCAGAGCCGAACTTTACTGAGGTTCTGGAATTGGATTTATCCAGCATTGTGCCGTCTCTGGCTGGTCCAAAACGCCCACAGGACAGGGTTGCGCTAACCGATGCATCAGCATCAATTGCCAAGGCCATTTCAGATACGGGCCAAGCAGAGCCAAGATCGGTTCCTGTTCCCAATCAGGATTATCACCTGACCGAAGGCGATGTGGCCATTGCCGCTATTACCTCATGCACGAATACCTCAAACCCTTCAGTTCTAGTGGCGGCAGGTTTGGTTGCCCGAGCCGCGCGGCAACGTGGGCTTAAGGTAAAGCCATGGGTAAAAACCTCTCTTGCGCCAGGCAGTCAGGTGGTGACCGATTATCTCAACGCTGCTGGTCTTCAAGAAGATTTAGATGCGCTTGGCTTTAATCTGGTGGGATATGGCTGCACCACTTGCATTGGAAACTCTGGTCCTCTGCCTGCTGATATCTCAAAGGCAATTAACGATCATGATCTGGTGGTTGCCTCTGTTCTTTCTGGAAATCGCAATTTTGAAGGTCGGGTCAGCCCGGACGTGATTGCTAATTATTTGGCCAGCCCGCCATTGGTTGTTGCTTATGCGCTGGCAGGGAATATGCGGCTTGATATCACCCGTGATTCGTTGGGCGAGGATAGCAATGGACAGCCTGTTTATCTCAAAGATATCTGGCCAGATAACGCCACCATCAAACAAGTGATGGAAAGCTTTGTAACGCCAGATATGTTTGCTAACCGTTACAGGGATGTGTTTAAGGGAACAGAGGAATGGGCGCAAATTAAATCCCCTTCTAGCCAAACCTTTGAATGGGATGGCGGTTCTACCTATGTGCGCAATCCGCCGTATTTTGAGGGTATGACCATGACGGTTGATCCTCACCGTGTGCAGAATATCACTGGTGCCAGATTGCTGGCAAAATTGGGGGATTCTATCACCACCGATCATATCTCGCCTGCGGGGAGCATTCGCCGTGATGGGCCTGCTGGGGATTACCTCAGCCATTATCAGGTGCGTCCGGTGGACTTTAATTCCTATGGCTCTCGGCGCGGCAATCATGAGGTCATGATGCGCGGAACATTTGCTAATATTCGTCTGCGCAATGAACTTGCGCCGGGGACAACTGGCGGTGTCACGCGGATGCCTGATGGCACGGAATTATCCATCTATGATGCTGCGATGCGCTACGCTGAAGATGCGACGCCATTGCTTGTTATGGGTGGTAAAGAATACGGCACCGGATCAAGCCGTGACTGGGCTGCTAAAGGCACGGCGCTTTTGGGAATCAAGGCCGTAATCGTGGAAAGCTTTGAGCGCATTCACCGATCAAACCTGATCGGGATGGGCATTCTGCCGTTGCAATTCCCCGAAGGGGTAAGCCATGAAAGCCTAAATATCCGTGGCGATGAGGTGTTTGACCTAACGGGTCTAGATAAAGGCGTTAGCCCCAAGATGACAGTGACGCTAACCATTCGCAGGGCTGATGGTAAAACGGATGAGGTGCCGCTTCTCTGCCGGATTGATACCGAGGGTGAGGCCGAGTATTACCGTCATGGCGGTATTCTGCCTTATGTTCTGCGTGGATTGGCCGCCTAGGGCGATAGCCTGATGTGATATTCCTTGCTTGCGGTGATGGGATAAGCATGGCAAGCAGGATATCAGATTTGTTTTTGGAAAACCGTTATGTCATCCCGCCACCCTCCGCCTATTGCCGTTTTAGGTCCGACTAATACGGGTAAGACACACTACGCCATGGAACGGATGTTCGGGCATGCGTCAGGCATGATTGGCTTTCCTTTGCGGCTGCTGGCAAGGGAAAATTATGATCGGGCAGTGGCAAGGCTCGGGCCTGACCGCGTGGCCTTGATTACTGGCGAAGAAAAAATTGTTCCTGAAAAGGCTAGCTATTTTCTCTGTACGGTAGAGGCGATGCCTCTGGATCGCCATGTAGCCTTTATGGCGATTGATGAGGTGCAATTAGCCGCTGATCCTGAACGTGGTCATGTCTTTACAGACCGCATCCTTCATGCGCGCGGATATCAAGAAACCCTGCTTCTGGGGGCGGAAACCATTCGCCGTGTGTTAGAAGCGTTATTTCCAGAAATTGATATTCAAATCCGACAGCGCTTCTCAAAACTAAGCTGGGCAGGACAGAAAAAAGTCACGCGATTGCCGCGCCGTTCCGCTGTTGTGGTGTTTAGCATTGCCGAAGTTTATCAACTTGCTGAATTGATCCGCCGGCAACGCGGTGGAACCGCGGTTGTCATGGGGGCACTAAGCCCACGCACCCGAAACGCTCAGGTGGAAATGTTTCAATCAGGTGAGGTGGATTATTTGGTTGCTACCGATGCGATAGGCATGGGGTTGAATATGGATATTGACCATGTGGCCATAGCCGGCGATACCAAATTTGATGGTCGGCGTCCGCGGCGGCTGACGGCGGCAGAATTAGCCCAGATCGCAGGCCGTGCCGGACGCCATACCAAAGATGGCAGTTTTGGGGTTACCGAAGGCTGTGAAGTTTTTGAAGATGAGGTCATCGCCGCTATAGAGGATCATCGATTCCCGTTTTTGGGGGGCGTCTATTGGCGCAATTCTGATTTGGATATGCGTTCTCCTGATCATCTTTTGCGAAGCCTGGAGGCGGCGCCCACCCATGCCATGCTGACCCGTAAGGCAGATGCCGAAGATCACCAAACGCTGGTCAGTTTGCTGGAAATGGATGATATCCGTGCTATGGCCTATGGTGAAGAAAAGGTGCGGTTGTTGTTTGAAATTGCCCAGATTCCTGATTTTCAGAAAAGCTTTACCGATAGCCATGTGCAAATGCTGGCTCGGATCTTTGGCCATCTGGCACAGGGTGAAACTTTGCCCAAAGATTGGGTTGCTAGCCAGATCGCCCGTTTAGACCGCATTGATGGTGATATTGATACAGTGATGACACGGCTTGCCCATATCCGCACATGGACTTATATTACACAACGTTCCGCGTGGATTGACCATGACCAAACATGGCAGGATGAAGCTAGACAAATTGAAGACCGGCTTTCAGACTGTTTGCATACCAATCTGACGCAACGCTTTGTAGATAGGCGAGCTGCGAGGCTCTCACGACGATTAAAGGATAATGATCACTTGTTATGTGCTGTTAGAACAGATGGAACCGTTCTGGTGGAAGGTGAAGAAGTAGGCAAGCTAGACGGCTTTATGTTTACGGCTTCCTTGTCCGAAGGAGATATCGAAAAGCCTATCATTGCCGCGGCGCGGAAGGGACTGGCGGATGAGATACGCCGCCGGGCTCAAGCGTTGGCAGCAAGTGCGGATTTAGCCTTTCATCTTAACCATAAAGGGCAGATCACTTGGCGCGAAGCTATCATTGGTCAGCTGACTAAGGGGCCTAGTATTGATCAGCCGCGTGCGGAGGTCTTGCCAAGCCAGTTGCTTGAAGGCGATCAGTTAAAAATGGTTGCCGAACGTCTTAGCCGTTTTGCTACTGAGATGCCGCGCCAAAAGCTTGAAAAACTATATCAATTGGTTAGCGATGAAATGACGGGTGTGTCGCGCGGCATAGCCTTTCAGGTGTTTGAGGCATTAGGAGTTTTGCCACGCCGCCAAGTGGTAGACTTGATACAAAAGCTGGATGAAGATGGGAAGCGACAATTGGCTCGTGCAGGGGTCAGAATTGGCGTTGATATGCTTTATATGCCAGACCTTTTGAAGCCCTCACAAATTGAAATTAGGGCCTTATTGTTCAGCCTTTTTCATGATGAGTTTCCCCCATCTGGCCCACCACCTGCAGGCAGGGTAGCGATAGATCATATTGACGGGGTTAGCGATGCCTATTGGCAAGCCACCGGGTATCGCCGGATTGGTGGCCGAGTGATGCGCGTTGATATGGCGGAACGTTTGGCAGCTGTGGTTCGTGCTGCTAGCCGGGAAGGTGTTTTTCGTATCAGTGAGGAAATGTTGTCTCTAGCAGGCGCAACGCGCGAACAAATGCAAGTCATGATTGAAGATTTTGGGTTTAAGAAAACAGGTGAAGAAGCATCAGAAGACCCAGAAAAGCCAGCTATCGCTCTCTTTGAAAGGCCGGCTAGACCAAAACCAGCCAGAAATGGGAACGCATCTGATCCAAAACAAACTGCTGCTAGGGGAAAATCGCGCCCGAACAAACCCCAGCATTCCTCTAGCCGAAAAGATAACAAACCATCGCGCAAGGCTGAGCCCCCAATAGATCCCAATTCCCCTTTTGCTGTTCTCGCACAGCTAAAATCGCGACAAAAGAATTCATGAATGATGCGGTGGAACGCATCGGACCAAGACTAGACAAATGGCTTTGGACGGCGCGCTTTTTTAAGACCCGATCCTTGGCAACTAAGCTGATCACGGCTGGTCGATTGCGGCTCAATGGGGCAATCATGTCAAAACCGCACCGCCAAGCCCAATTGGATATGGTGCTGACTTTTCCGCAAGGCGACCATATTCGCGTGATCCGTATCCTTGGCTTTTCTGAGAGGCGAGGGCCTGCGGTTGAAGCTGTGCAGTTATTTGAAGACCTTGCGCCCCCTGAACCCAAGTCAAAAGCCAATAAAGATGAGATAAAATCAGGCGCTTCGCGTGATCCAGGAAGCGGAAGACCAACCAAAAAAGACCGCCGCGCCATTGATCGTCTGATGCGATGATTTGCCTATTGCCTCACCTGTCAGCTTTCGCTAAAACATCACCATAATAACTGGGATGATGGCTCATGACTTATATCGTCAACGACAAATGTATTCGCTGTAAATATACCGATTGCGTTGAGGTATGCCCCGTAGATTGTTTTTATGAGGGGGAAAGCATGCTTGTGATACACCCTGATGAATGTATTGATTGCGGTGTATGTGAGCCAGAATGCCCGCCTGAGGCGATTCTCCCTGATACAGATCAAGGGGCAGAAAAATGGTTACAGTTCAACGCGGACAAATCCGTAGCTTGGCCGAATATTACTCGTCGTAAGGATGCGCCTGCGGATGCTGATGATTTCCAAGAAGTTGAAGGCAAGTTTGAAGCTTACTTTGTCGATCGTCCTGGCGAAGGGGATGTCTAGGCGCTAAGCGTTAAAACTCATACAAAATCATCCTGACTTTCCAAAAGTCAGGATTTGTGGTAATTTATCATCTGATTGTTGTTTGGGTTTAGGTAAGCATAAGGTTTAATGCCTCGTTTTTCCTAAGCAGGAAAAGATAACTTTGAAATAATGTGATCATGCTTCATTCGGCTTAAGCCATGTTTCAAATAAGAAACGGGATAAAGTTCTGATCGGTTATTTTCATTGAGAAACGGGAAGATTAATGGCTGCGAAAGAAAAGAAAGCTATCGTTGAGTTTAATGCCAATGATTTTGTGGTTTATCCTACCCATGGGGTGGGGCGTATTTTGGGGACAGAAACACAGACCATCGCTGGGTTTAAGATGGATGTCCTGATTGTTCGGTTTGAGCAAGATCGGATGACCTTGCGTGTGCCACTGGAAAAGGCGCGCAGCCTTGGGCTGAGAACGCTGTC
>JAQCJL010000135.1 GCA_027593125.1 Pseudomonadota bacterium
TAAGTGGCCTGACAAATTCATCCGTAAGCGCTGCCTCTACCGTATCCAGCAAATCCTGACTGGCTTCGCCCATGCCTTCTGTTGAAAGTATGGTAACAACCACTTCACCCGGATTTGGTGATTCTACAGAAACATCCTTAACTCTTGGATCAGCATTCAGGCTGTGCGAAATATACGAACCCACAGGCCCGGCGGTTGTTGCTGCCTCAAGTGATAAGGCCACCCGTAATCTGAACCTTGCGTCTTCCTCCAGAATTTCTGCAATAGGAGGGTTTGCCTCTAAATCCGCTTCTTGTACAACTTGTCTTATTAAACCATAAAAAGCAGCTAGATTATCAAGGTCAGTTCCTGTGGCATATGGCAACATCACCGATCGTGCAGCGTCATTAACACGTTGCCTTATTCCAAGCTCACGAAATGCAAAGGCTTCCAGCAGTTTATTAATCGGGTCGCTTTCAATTCCACTTTCAAACAGAGCTGCTATATCTGTATTTCTTGAGGTTAAGTCAGTTTTTATTTCTGCCAATATTGTTTCAAATGCCAAACTCTCCACAACGTCAGGCGCAGGGAGTTTTTCAAGATTGATAGCATCTAATTTCATGTTGTAATTTCCAGATCTGATATAATTATTCCGCTGCCTTCACTAAGAAAGATTCCTTTAAGCTCCAGCACCAATTTACCAGCAGTAATCTCAATCAGGCTTATTTGCTGAAGTCTAAAACGTGGTTCCCATTTATCCAAAGCCTCAGCGGTTGCGGAAAATATATCGGTTTTCAAATCATCATTGCTGGGATTGTCAATAAGCTCAAACAGCCGCGATCCATAATCACGGCGCATTACTCTACTGCCAATTGGAGTGGTAAGAATGTCCCTTATGGATTGCTTTAAATGGGCAACACCGCTTAAAGGTTTGCCTGAAATATTATTTATTCCTTTCACTTTGGCTATCCTGCAAAAACATTTGTGCTGCCATCTGCTACGGTAGATCCGCAGTCTATAGGGTCACCAACTCTACCCAGTGGTTTTCCGTTAACAAAAACTGTTGGTGATCCATCCGCTAATTTTCCATCATGACAAACAGGACCACAACAATGCGTATCCCAAGAATCACCTTGGCGGTGTGCAGGAATTCCATTTATAAAAACGTCCGGGCTTCCTTCAATTGATGGTCTTGCTGGAAAGCAGCCGTGACCGCTTCCAGCATCACCTTTTCTGGTAACTGCTGGCATAATAATCTCTTTAATTTAGAAACTGGAATTAGGCTGTGTTAGAAATTTTAATTCTTCATCAGTAGATTTGCGGCCTAAGATTTCATTGCGATGTGGGAATCTTGAAAATCTCAATATAATTTCTTTATGTCGTAATGCGTAATCTACGCTTTGCTGATCTTTAAGCCTGTTAAAAAGAGCAACACAAGTTCGCTGATCTCTAATATCTTCGCTATGCATAAATGGTATATAAAGAAATTTACGCTGCTCATCGGTTAGTTTTTTATCATAGTTTTTCTTAATAGAAATATTCGCAGCTTTTAGCGCGGCATCGTCAGTAGCAAAGGATTCCTTCGTATCACGGAACATATTCCTTGGAAACTGATCAAGTGTAATAATAAGTGCCAGAGTACCTTCAGGAGAATCTTCAAATGATTTTTCTGGGTCAAGCTTGGCTTGTTTATAAGTTGTCAAAAAATTCTTTTTAACTTCCTCGTCAAATGCCGCATCTTTTATAAACCACTTATCGCGGGCATCATCTGAAAACCAAAAATCTAATATTTCCTGTGTTGTTGCTATATTCATATTTTTATCTGTTAATTAAAATCAATCCTTGGTGATGCCAGCGTAATATTTGAATCTGTAATCAATATTGAGGAGCTACCATTTTTAAGCTTTATATTGGTATTTGTCATCGTTATTGTTGATGCGCCGATTATTACTTCAACTTTACCATCTTTATTTACATCTACTGTCAGCACATGGCTATCACGGTTATATGTGGTGAATGTTCCATCCTTATAGATCGTTTTACTGACATCCACATTATCGTCAATTGCAGGATGCGCATTCTGATAAAGTGCAGGTAATATAACGGCCTGTGTTAATTCGCCCGATGGTGCAAGCACTATAACCTGTTCACCAACTTCCGGCGCCCACCACGTGGTGTCATTGCTGGCTCTTTTTGTTAACCACGGTAACCAGTCTGTAACTATCTCTCCAATTTTCACCTTTAATTTTGCTTTTGAATAATCAGCCTCACTAACCGTTCCAACCTGTATCAGATTGCTAATTCTGCGATCCAACTCGGTTATTTCAAAGCTGTTCATCATGGCAATCCCAAAGGTATTTCGGTTTCTATTTCTGAATAATCATCTTCATGCGGAATTCCGATTTCAGGTGAATACCCAAGGAATATCTTGTCAGGCGTAATGCCTTCGCCATCCCAGACAGATTCACCCAAATGAAATTCATGCTCCCATTCGACCAGCCATATGTCGTAAGCATCAAACTCCGGCGAAAAGCCATCGGAGCCAACCGATACAAGTTTTGCTGGCGTAACTTTCTGCCCGAAATTCTGATGGTGTATTACTCGTGCGATTTCAGCAGCAAGCTCTCTAACCTGAATCAGGCTATTTTCACCCGCTGTTACTATTGCTCGCGCCTGAAATCTTGCAATTACAGCAAGCTGCTGGGTTCCCGGATCATCGCCATGCTCTAACGAAACCATATCTACAAATACCGCAGGCGTTACCACGGCTGTGCGAAGTTTCGGATAAAAACCGGAGGTTTGTATTCCGGCAATATCCGTGGTTATTTTGGTCAAAATCGCATTATGAAAATCTTCTAAAACACTCATTATCTACTCATCAGAAAATTTAATTCATGCCTGAATATAGTCTCAAACCGCTGTTTTATTCGGCTATCTAGAAAACTTTCAATAGCCTTTGAGCTTTCAGGCTCCAAAGGCACGTATAATTCACGGATAGGCAGGCGCGTTTTACCTTTTCTTTTAAAAATACCAGTATGTCCACCGGGCATTGTAGCTACAAAAGCACCTTGGAATTCATAGCTTTTAACCTTGGCCCCACGCCTTGTTTGCCTTGGAGTTCCAACTTTTGCAGCTTTTATTCCCATAAAATTAGCCAGAACCCGCGCTTTTAAATCACGTTTGCTGGCTTTTAATACCCGAAGCCTTTCCCTTATCAGCTTTTGCGGCAGACGTTTTTCGGATGATATCTGCCGTGTGGCCTGCGTTCTAAGCCAAAGTGCTGTTTTATTTAACGCTCTGACAGATGCTGTTATGGAATGTTGCTTGCTGGCATTTAAATCCCTGATAATTTTATCGAGATTATCTGCACCACTTACATCTATTTCAAAAATTCTGCTCATGCCATTACCAATGCGTCAACTTCCCATGTTTTTAGTTCCAGCTTGCGTACCGGTTCACCGAAAATCTGATAGATAGTGCCATCAACATTTATCGTATCACCTGCAAGTGGACGCTCTATATCCCTGATTAGTATTTCAAATTTAGCGGTATTTCCTACATAGACGGAATCGCCAGTTTGATATTCCAGATCAGATGCGGTTTTTAAAACCACTATTTGAACCGGTGATATATTTGCCCCTGAATAGGTGACTGTAACGCCCAAATGAGCAAAACAGTCACCCATAGCTTTCTCGAGGATTTCACGGCTCATAGATTTTACGTATTTGTAAGTTTTACAAGAACTGCAGGGCGGTGACACATCGGCAGTGGATTCGACTGAGTATGAATATCTGTACCTCTTTCAAATTTGCGTGAAGCCTGTTTAACATATATCGGCCTGCCCAGTGTATTCACAGTTTCATTAAAATCGGCAGGGGCAAAATATGTTTTAAACGTTTCCTGCGTTCCCATTGGGAAGGCATGGCCTTCATTTGCGGCAATAAAACGTCTGACATTGCCGTCCATATCGCTGGCCTCGCCAAGATATTCTTTGAAGGTAAGTCCGCCAAACTGGAACCCGTCACGCATATCATCTCTGAGTGCCTGACCTTCGCGCCATCTCTCATAGGCTTCTTTTACCTTGTCATGCGATGTCAACGCATCAAAGAATTCAGGGCTGACAAGAACGCTCACGCTGCTCATCACTTCACCAAGCAGGTTCTTTTCAATATGACGCTTAACTTCCAGACATTTTTTCTTAACATCGGTTGTTGCAACGCCTAGGGCAAAATTTATCACCTTTGGTGTAATCTCAAATTCGGTGAACAAGTTCAGCAATTGAGAGCCATCAGCATCAAGTATGACACCTTTTAATGCCCCCATACGCAAATGCTCTAAAGTAATAGCGTGTTTGTTACGCATTGACTGCAAGTGGTCGGTAATAATATCAGAAAGCGCCTGCATCTGGTCTTCTGAACCAAAAGAACGTACTCCCTGAACTTCCTCCGGCAATACCACATCATCA
>JAQCJL010000016.1 GCA_027593125.1 Pseudomonadota bacterium
TTTCCCAAAAAATTCGTAAAGCCAAGACAGACCCCGATCCTCTGCCAGAAATGATGGAGGGGCTTACCGACCGCCCAGAGGCAAGGAATCTTGTCACAATCTATGCTGCTCTGGCAGATTGCTCTTCCCAAGAGGTTTTGACAGAGTTTGCTGGTAAGGGCTTTGGCGTGTTCAAACCTGCATTGGTTGACATGGCTGTGGCAAAACTAGCCCCTGTAACCACGGCTATGCGGCAATATATGGATGATCAATCCCATGTTCGGGCGGTGCTGGATGAAGGCGCAGAACGCGCTCATGCTATCGCTAGGCCAATCATGCAGGATATTCGGGAAAGGCTTGGCTTTCTTGGCACTAGCCTAGGGTAGACGCGATCATAAAAATGGGAAATGGCGGCATATGCTGCCGTTAGAAACTTGTAACTTTGCTAAAAATACATATATGAAAGCAAAGGGAGACAGAAAAAAATGTTTATCCAGACTGAAGACACACCTAACCCCTCGACGTTGAAATTCATTCCTGGCAAAACCGTCATGGAACAAGGGACAGCACAGTTTACATCTATTGGGGAGTCTTCTTCTTCACCGTTGGCGCGTCGCCTATTTGCGGTGGATGGCATCACCCAAGTCTTTTTTGGCCACGATTTTATTTCGATCACCAAAGCAGAAAGCCATGACTGGTTCACCATAAAGCCCGGGGTGTTAGCCGGGATTATGGAACACTATGCTAGCGGTATGCCAGTCATAGAAGGCGAAGCAGATGACCATGATGAAGATGATGGTGAAGACAGCGACACGGTATCTCAGATCAAGCATCTTTTGGATACTAGGGTACGCCCTGCGGTAGCCATGGATGGTGGTGATATTGTTTTCAAGTCTTTTGAAAACGGTGTGGTTACGCTTTATATGCGCGGAGCCTGTCAGGGATGCCCTAGTTCAACAGCAACACTGAAAATGGGTATCGAAAATATGCTTCGGCATTATATTCCAGAAGTCCAAGAAGTCATGGCTGATAATGGGTAAAATGTGACAGGATAGGATACGCCAATGGCAGACCTGAACTCTGAACATAAGCGCTGGTCGGTCAATTCATGGCTTCTTGGTGTTCTCATTATTCTCATCATTGGTCAGGGGGTGTTAATCCTAGGAGCTGGGCTATCCTATGTGCCAATTAAATCTGGCTATTATGAACCCCTTGCTGCGGATCAGGATGTAGCCGCATCACCTTCACGCGAACGGTTATTATGGCTAGAAAAACAGCTTGCCCCCCCACCGCTTTTGGTTTGGTCTGATACACCGCCAGATTTTGACTTTGCCAGCGTTCTAAACGCAGACAAGGAACCCGGGGGTGTTGCTGGTGATCTGTCATCTGGACAGGCTAATAGCGATGAAACAAAGGCAAGTGTTGGTGACACCGCCAGCCTATCTTTATCAGATATGACAGCGTCAGGGACGGAATCAGATGTCCCCCAACTATCCCAGACAAACAGCCTCTTTGCGGTTGATCCTGACTATATCAAACACCTACCAGATTTACGGATGATGGATGTTGAGGAACGCAAATCAGTATTCATTGCCTCAGTTCTGCCGTTAATTTTACGTGCTAACGAAGAATTGTTGATGCGCCGTGAGATTATCAAAAGGGATTATGCGCAAGGAAATGAAGACCGCTTACGCCGCTGGGCAGAACTTTATCTAATTGATGGGGTCGATGAAGATGACGATGTAGATAACCTCTATGCAGCGTTGTTGGTGCGGGTTGATGCGGTACCCGTGTCCCTTGCTTTGGCTCAGGCGATCGTAGAAAGTGGTTGGGGAACCTCTCGATTTGCGCGTCAAGGTAATGCTCTTTTTGGTCAATGGGCATGGTCAGAACATAAAGGTATCAAACCGTATGAGCCCAGTAACGACCGCGCTGTAGTTAGATCTTTTCCCACGCTTTTTGATTCTGTTCGTGCTTATATGCACAACCTCAACACCCATTTTGCTTATGAAGAATGGCGTCTGGCTCGTGCTGAAAACCGCAATTTAGATCAAAGCGCATTAGCTTTACGGTTAATTCCAGAACTTGAACGTTATTCTGAAGACGGGCAGATTTATATTCGGAAATTAGGTAATCTTATCCGCGCTAATAACCTGCAATATTATAATGATACTCAGCTAACCCAAGGGAATTAGCAGCTCTGAATATTTCGGATCAATTCAACAAAAATTGTCGTCCGAGCCAGCGAAAACGCCCTGTTTCCTTGCCATCTTCTAATACAGGCATGGTGCAGTTGATGCGGCTCCGGGGTGAGGTAATGGGTTCTGGCAGACGAATTTCAATGCGCCGACCAAGGGGTATTGTATCCACCCGTCCCATACCAGAAGCAAAACAAATTAGGCGGTTAAGCGGCTCAATGCCTTCATCTACGGTAAAACCGATGAAAGGGGGATTGGTTTCCAAAACCATAGAAGGATGGGTCATATCTGATAACGGTAAGGCCATGGCCTCAACCGCCATAGTCAAACGCTTGGTATCGCCATAATTTTCATTAAACGCAAAGCGTGGCCACTCATAACTGTCTATGCTGGCATGGGCAACGCCAGAGGCTTGCCCAAAGGCAGCTTCAAACCCCATATCTTTGATCATATCACGAACCGGCAAGCTATACTCACCATAAGGGTAAGCAAAGAATACAGGCTCTTCCCCTAGCTCTTTAAGAAAACGGGCGTTAGATGTTGTGATTTCTTGCCGCGCTTCATCAAGGGACAATTGGTGCATGTGCGGATGCGAATGTGATTGTGAACCAATTGTCACTCCAGCGGCTCTCATTTCTCTGATCTGATCCCATGTGGCATAGCCTTTTAAGTTTTGATCAATGGCCTTGGTAGCAACAAAAATCGTAAAGGGATAACCATAGGATTGTAGGCGAGGAAAGGCTTCTTCATAAACAGATAAAAAAGCGTCATCAATGGTGATGGCAAGCGCTTTATCAGGAAGGTCTTCGCCAGATTTTAATTTTGCAACAATCTCAGCCAATGGCAGAACCACCCAGCCATTATTTTTTATGGTGGCAAGATGGGCATCAAACATTTCAAGCGAGATATTGGTAGAAGGCAAGCGGCCTTCCCCAAATCGGTGATACATAATAATGGTGGCATCATCACTTGCATGCGCGGTTGCCACTGCAAATTGGAACAGCATAACTGGCATCAATACCATGACGGTCATCAGCCTCAGTAGTATTTTGATACTGATATAAAATCTATCCATGGTCACACCTTGCTGTTTTATTATGATAGATTTAGCATGGTGATAGCAAAAGCATCAATCGGAAAAGGCAAATCAGCATGCTAATCCTTGGCATAGAGGCAAGCGGTAATAGTGCGTCGGTGGCGTTAGTTCAGGCGCAAACAACACTGGCCTCTGTCACACGGCAGGATCGTCACGGTCACGCGGGTTGGATTACGGAAATGGTTGACGGCTTATTAATGGACGCCTCGCGCAATTTTTCTGAGATTAGCCACATTGCTGTTGGTTGTGGGCCCGGGTCATTTACGGGCATCCGTGTAGGCTTGGCGGCGGCCCATGGATATGCCATCGGTCTTGATATTCCTGTTTTTGGGGTCTCATCACTGGCAAGCTTAGCGGATGGGGTTGCCGCCAATCAGCGCGTTTTGGCGCTTATTGATACCCGCCGCGGTCATATTTTTGCCCAGGTATTTTTAGGGGGTAAAGCCATCAGTGAGGTTTATGATGCCCCCGAGGATGATTTGGTAAATCATCTTTCTGCCCATATCAGCCCTGATGATAACCAGGGTTCGGCAGGGCTTTTTGTTCATGGCTTTGCTGCCTCCGCCATCGCTAATATCTTGGCAGAACATGGGCATGTGATAACACAATTTCAGGATGCAGACCCTGATGCTATTATGGCGGCTACTATGGTTGCCTCACGTATTCAGGCTGGCGAAACAGCGGCTGATTTTCCAGCAACGCCGCATTATCATTCCTCCCCATTACTGGGCCCTAGTAAAGCAAAGTCCGGACAAGGCTGATGCAGATCAGCTTTAGCGTGATGACAGAGGCTGACCTTGCCGCGATTGATGCGATCCATGATCAGGCATCAGCAAAATTAAAAGGCATGATGGATCAGCCTGCCTTTGCCGGCATGATGGTTTATTCTATGGAAACCATGACGGATTTGCCAGTTGGCTATATCGCTGGGCTTTCGATTATGGGGGAAGCAGATATTATCGATCTGGCGGTGGGGATGCCTTATCGGCGCCAAGGCATAGGGCGGCAAATGGTCATGCGATTTTGTGAGCAGCATGGTCAACATATGACCCATCTTGAGGTTGCGGCATCAAATCATGCGGCACGTCAGCTTTATCAGTCGCTAGGTTTTGAAGAAACAGGCCGGCGGCGCGGTTATTATCCATCAGAAAAAGGGATGACCCATGCGGATGATGCGGTGCGGATGACGCGATCTGGACTGACAGGATAATCAACCCATCTATAGTGATGCGTCTTGACACCTGATGATGCCATGATAAAGGGATAACAGACAGGATAAATGTGATGGTCAAAAAGCTTTATATCAAAACCTATGGATGCCAGATGAATGTGTATGACTCTGCCCGAATGGCAGACACGTTGTCACCGTTAGGCTATGTGGAGACATCACATCTGGATGAGGCGGATATGGTGGTCATCAACACTTGCCATATTCGGGAAAAAGCATCGGAAAAGGTATTTTCTGAACTAGGCCGATTGCGAAAAATGAAATCCTCGCGTCAGGAACAAGAAAACCGCAATATGACCATTGCCGTTGCTGGATGTGTGGCGCAAGCTGAAGGTGAAGAAATCGCGCGCCGTGCGCCTTGGGTGGATTTGATCGTTGGCCCGCAAGCCTATCACACCTTACCGCAACTGGTTAGCAAGCTTGATCCAACATCACGCCAAGCTGTGATTAATACGGATTTCCCGGTTGAGAATAAATTTGATTTTCTGCCTGAAGAACACACTCCACGGGGCCCTGCAGCATTTTTATCTGTTCAAGAAGGATGCGATAAATTCTGCACATTCTGTGTCGTCCCCTATACCCGTGGAGCAGAGTTTTCACGACCAGTAAAAGGCATTATGGATGAAGCAAAGCGACTGATTGAAAACGGATCAGTAGAGCTGAACCTATTAGGCCAAAATGTTAATGCTTGGCATGGGGAAGCTGAAGATGGCCAAACATGGAGTTTTGGCAGATTGCTATACGCGCTGGCAGAACTGGATGGGTTAAAACGCATTCGCTATACCACGTCGCACCCATTGGATATGCATGATGACCTTTTTGATGCTCATGCAGAGATCCCTCAACTGATGCCCTATCTGCATTTGCCGGTGCAATCTGGGTCTGATCGTATTTTGGCAGCGATGAACCGGCGCCATGACCGCGATACTTATTTCCGGATTATTGATCGTCTGCGTGACGCACGTCCGAATATGGCTTTGAGTGGAGATTTCATTGTTGGTTTTCCAGGGGAAACGGATCGTGATTTTGCCGATACCCTTAATCTGATTGATCGGGTAAATTATGCTTCGGCGTATTCTTTCAAATACAGCCCTCGGCCTGGCACACCTGCTGCCAGCCATGAGGATCAAATTGATGAAGCGGTGAAATCTGAAAGGCTTGCGGGGTTGCAACAGTTGCTAGCCTCGCAACAGCAGATGTTCAATCATTCCAAATTGGGTGAGGTGATGGATATTCTGATTGAAAGACCAGCAAGCCGCGAAGGGCAAAAGGCAGGCCGGTCACCATGGATGCAGGCTGTACATTTCAGCGAGAATTCTGGTGAAATTGGTGATATAATACCTGTGAAGATTGTCGCCGCTTATCAGAACAGCCTTGCTGGTGAACGGGTCATTACATGAAATCCAACCGCGAGAAAAGAGATTGCAGGAACAGACCAGCGTGAAATCAGACAACGATACCACCGGCCGCATCACTCTGGAATTCGATGATAATCAGGTCCTTCCCCTGCTTTATGGTCATCACAACAGCAATCTGGCTCATATTGAAAAAGAACTTGATGTCAGACTTGATTCCTTTGGCAATATTATCCAAATTTCAGGTCAGCACGATAATATGGAAACCGCGCGCAACACGCTTGAAGCGCTTTATAAACGAATGTCCAAGACGGAAAAAACCATGGAGGCTTCAAAAGGCATGATTGATGATGCTCTTAGGCTAGCGAAATCCGAAGCCCCTAATGCGATGGCGCGTTTTGCTAACAATACCGGCGCCATCACCAGTTGGAAAAAAACCGTCACTGCCAAAAGCAAAACCCAACAAGATTATGTTGAGGCTATTGACCGCCACGATGTGATTTTTGGTGTTGGCCCTGCGGGAACGGGAAAAACTTATCTTGCGGTTGCAAAAGCTGTTGAGGCGTTAAAAGCAAGGCAGGTTGAGCGCATTATTCTTTCACGACCTGCGGTTGAGGCAGGTGAACGATTGGGGTTCTTGCCCGGGGACATGAAGGAAAAGGTCGATCCGTATCTGCGGCCTCTTTATGATGCACTTTATGATATGATGCCATCAGATAAAATGGATCGAATGCTTGCATCAGGTCAGATAGAAATTGCTCCTCTTGCCTTTATGCGTGGCCGAACGTTAGCGCAAGCTTTTGTGATTATTGACGAGGCGCAAAACACTACCCCAGTTCAGATGAAGATGGTGTTGACCAGACTTGGTGATGATTCCAAGATGGTTATCACGGGTGATTTGGGCCAGGTGGACTTACCCAGCGGCCAGATTTCAGGACTTGCCGAAGCCGTAGAATTGCTGGATGGTGTAAAAGGGATTGATATTACGACATTTACTGGTGAAGATGTTGTGCGTCATCCCGTTGTTGCCCGCATCTTAACGGCGTATGATAAAAGAGAACAGAAAAAGAAAGTGTGATCCATAAGATGACCAGCACCGCTGAAAGGCAACCAGAAGGCAAAGAAGAAGACGGCGAAGCCGAAAGTTTTGACATTCCGATATCCGCAGGAATATTAGCGGAATTCTCACTCACAGACCCAAGCTGGAAACCGATGTTTTCAGCCTTGAACAAAGACCATTTATCCGAAGTCATAAAGTTAGCTTTGATAGAGGGTGAGTTTCATGAAAGACCAGTTGAGATCGCTGTTTGTCTTGGTGATGACCATCATATGACGCATCTTAACGCACAATTCCGCGATAAAGCCGAACCAACGAATGTGCTGTCTTTTCCTGCCGCAGATACAAGTTCACATCTGGGTGATATCGCCATGGGTTTTGGGATAGTTGCTCGTGAGGCCAAAGAAAGCGGAAAGCCGATTGCTGAGCATTTTTTGCATTTGCTGACCCATGGGGTTCTTCATCTTTTGGGTTACGATCATATGGCGGATGATGAGGCCGAAGATATGGAGGCAGCCGAACGGCGAATATTAGCCGCCATTGATATTGCTGACCCTTACCAATCTCAACCTGCAGATAGGATCTAAGATCATGGGTATTTGGCAAAATATCACATCGAAATTGAAGAATCTGTTGCCGGGTAATTCTGCGCCTTTAGCACGAGAAGAGATTACCGAACTCTTAGAAGAATCAATCCGCGACACGGTTAGCTTTGATAGCCACGAAGGCACATTGCTTCGCAACATGCTTGGGCTTCGAGATATTACGGCGGTTGATGTGATGGTGCCCCGCGCGGATATTTTTTATGTTGACCGGTCTGATGCTCTGGAACAGGTCATTGAGAAAATGATTGCTGCTGGACATTCGCGGGTGCCTGTCGTCAATAGCAATCTGGATCAGGTGGATGGCATCCTTCATATTAAGGACTTGCTTCGCGTGTTGCATGGAAAAGAGTCTGTGGATATTCAATCTCTGTTGCGGCAACCCATTTTTATTTCCCCTGCGATGCGCGTCTTGGACTTGCTTCAAGAAATGCGGATACGGCGATTGCATCTTGCCTTGGTGGTTGATGAATATGGCGGAACAGACGGTTTGATTACAATTGAAGACCTCGTTGAAGAAATCATTGGTGAGATCAATGATGAGCATGACGAGGACACCTCCCCGGTATTTGATATCGTAGGTGACGGAACGGCACTGGCAGAAGCGCGACTTGAAATTGAAACGCTTGAGGCTGTGGTTGGACCATTATTAGATGAAGAAAACTATGATGAAATTGATACCGTTGGCGGCTTAGTGATTGCCCTAGCAGGACGTGTGCCTGGCCGGGGTGAGATTGTTCGCCATCCTTCTGGGCTTGAGTTTGAAATCTTAGATAGCGATCCGCGTCATGTGTCTATGGTCAATATTCGCGGCCTTAACCGTGTTGGCGGCCCGTCTCCATCATGAAGACTCTGATGCGGCCGGTTGTGATAGTGCCTCTTTCAGGCCTATTAGCTAGCCTTGCCTTGCCGCCTCTTCATGTTTTGCCGTTTTTGTTCTTTCTGTCTGTTCCTGCAGCAATATTGTTACAGGCGAAGCGGAAACGATCTGCGTTCTTGATCGGTTGGGGGATGGGATTAGGCTGGTTTGTTGTCTCATTATATTGGACCAGTAATGCCTTAGTGACAGGTGGCCCTGCGTTTTACTGGATGATCCCTTTTGCAGTGTTGCTTTTGCCCGCAGGATTAGCCCTATTCTGGGGGGCGGCGTTTTTGCTAGCATGGGCCAGTTTTTCCAGTCCTGCTAGTCGCCTGACAGGACTATGTTTTTGGCTGATGGTGATGGAATGGCTTCGCGGTCATATCTTCACAGGCTTTCCCTGGCAAACCCCCGGGATGAGTTTTGCGTTTGCGCCTATTGGATTTGATCTTGCTTCAATCTTAGGTGTTTATGGGTGCGGTGTGGTCGCAATTTTGGTTGGACTTTTACCAGTGATGTTTTTTCAGCGGCAGCGTCTTGGCGGATTAACAATCTCTGCTTCAGTGGTTATCATCCTTAGTATCTCAATAGCGGCAGCGGTGTTAGTATCTTGGCGTCCACTTGAGGACACTTCGGCAACGGGGCTTCGTATCAGGTTAGTTCAGCCAAGCATCCCTCAACAAGAAAAATGGATCCGTTCGTTAAGGCCAGAGCATTTAGAGAAACATGTTGCCCTAAGCCTGATGGATCAGAATCTAAATAGTCAGGTTTCTAAAACGCTTGAAGCAGAACACGCCCCAGATGTTATCGTTTGGGGCGAGGTCAGTTACGCTGGCGTTTTAGAACAAGATCTTCCCCAATTAAAAGAGACGTTTCGTGCCGCTAGCCAGATGAAATCATGGCTGATGATAGGGAGCCTTTATCGCCAAGAGCTGAGCACTGGCCCAGTCTATTTTAACTCTGCCTTTTTGATGCAACCTGATGCTCATATCAGTGGCCGCTATGATAAACAGTTTCTCGTGCCCTGGGGGGAGTTCGTGCCCTTCCGTCATGTCTTCCCGTTTATCAATAAGCTTGTTGGTGGGGTGGATTTTTCAGCGG
The DNA here is from genome assembly GCA_027593125.1 of Pseudomonadota bacterium. GTDB lineage: Bacteria > Pseudomonadota > Alphaproteobacteria > Puniceispirillales > UBA1172 > UBA12202. The sequence continues at coordinate 9,476 of JAQCJL010000016.1, forward strand.
GTTCAGGGCCAGTTCTCTTGCCACTTCAACGCCAAGACGGCCGCCTTGTTCAAATTGCACCACTCATTTGTTATGAGATCATTTATCCAGCCAGCACCAGAAAGGCTAGCGATAACGCAGATCTGTTAGTTAACCTGACTAATGATGCTTGGTTTGGGAATAGCATGGGGCCGCGTCAGCATTTGGCCATGGCTCGGATGCGGTCAGCGGAACTAGGGCTTCCCATGGTTCGTGTGGCTACAACGGGGATATCTGCGGTTATTGATCCCTATGGAAACCTTATTACGAGCATTGGTTATGATGTTAGTGGTTGGCGTGATGCCGTGGTGAGAGGCCGCACCCAGACCTTTTATTCCTATTGGGGGGAAACAGGTTTTGTCTTTCTTTTAATCTTGATTTTATCTCTGGGATTTATTTTCCGGCCTAGGGATATCACATTGGGTTGACGCCCAGAAGTCTGTGGTTAGAATGGGTGAAATTTTCTAAAGGACTTGGCTCATGGCTCATCTTTTTACTAGCGAATCTGTCTCTGAAGGACACCCAGATAAAGTTTGTGATCGCATCTCTGATGAGGTGGTTGATCTGATGCTCGGCAAAGACAACGAAAGCCGCGTGGCGTGTGAGACTTTTGCCACCACAAACCGCACTATTATTGGCGGTGAGTTTCGGTGTCGTGAAACCATTGAGATGGACGAAGTGATCGCTCTTGCCAGAAAGGCCGTGCGCGATATCGGCTATGAGCAAGATGGCTATCATTGGGAAAAGATGATTGTTGAAAACTTCATGCACAAACAATCAGCCCATATTGCCCAAGGCGTCGATGCTGATGGCAATAAAGACGAAGGCGCAGGCGATCAAGGAATTATGTTTGGCTACGCTTGCACCGAAACAGATGTGCTTATGCCAGCACCAATTCTGTATTCGCACCGGATCTTAAAATCATTGGCTGAAGCACGGCATTCAGGGCAAGCTGATATCCTTGGCCCTGACAGCAAATCACAAATCACTTGTGTTTATGAAAATGGTGTTCCCACTAGGGCATCTAGCATAGTTGTTTCAACCCAGCATATAGAGGGCAGCGAAGGCAAAGTCCGTGATTTGGTGCGTGACCATGTGCTTAAAGTTCTGCCTGAAGGCTGGATGTGTGATGAGGGTGAGTTTTATGTTAATCCAACGGGCAAGTTTGTCATTGGTGGACCAGATGGTGATGCTGGACTTACTGGCCGTAAAATCATTGTGGATACCTATGGCGGTGCCGCCCCACATGGTGGCGGGGCATTTAGTGGTAAAGACCCCACTAAAGTAGATCGTTCAGCAGCTTATGCCGCGCGGTATCTGGCGAAAAATGTGGTTGCCGCAGGGCTGGCAGATAAATGTGTAATTCAGCTTTCATATGCGATTGGTGTATCAAAACCATTATCAATTTATGTTAACACCATGGGAACTGGTAAGGTTGAAGACAGCCGTTTTGCCGCCATCTTGCCGGATATTATGGATTTATCACCAAGAGGCATTCGTCAGACCTTAAAGCTTAATGCTCCAATTTATGCGGCAACAGCGGCTTACGGTCATTTTGGTCGTCACCCTGATGAGGCTGGCCCAGGGACATTCACATGGGAAAAGACGGATCTGACGGATGCGATTTTGAACGCTGTTTAACAGCAAAGCGTCGCAAAGCATGACGGCAGAATATGATAAGCGCAAGGTAGCAGAACAGCCTCAATTCTATGGCAGAAGGCGTGGGCGCAAATTGCGCCCTGCTCAAGAATTGGCGTTACATCAGGGGATGGAGGAATATGCCCTTCCCTCGGCGGAACTGAAAGCTTCATCACTTGATCCGCAGCAGTGGTTTCCAAAAAATTGCAAACAGATGTGTCTAGAGATCGGTTTTGGCGGCGGCGAACATCTTGCGGCACGCGCCTCACAAAATCCGGATCATGGTTATATTGGTGCTGAACCTTTTGTGAATGGTGTGGCCAGCCTATGCCGGCATATCAAAGAACAGCATCTTGAAAACATCCGTATCTGGAATGATGATGTGCGGCTTTTATTACCGCACCTTGCTTCTTCTTCGCTAGATGCCGTTTATATTTTATTTCCAGACCCCTGGCCAAAATCACGTCACGCGGCAAGACGGATACTGCAACCAGAAATGCTAGAGATGCTGTCTGATAAAATGCGCGTCGGAGCAGAATTGCTGCTTGCCTCAGATGACCCAACAGCGAAATCATGGTTGCTAGCTACCGCCTGCCGTGATGATCGCTTTACGTGGCTGGCAAATAGCCCGTCAGATTGGCGGCAACCTCCGGCAGATTGGCCAGGAACACGCTACATGCGAAAAGCGGAAATTGCTGGTAGGACATCGGTTTGGTTTCGGTTCTGTCGGCGTTAAGCCTTGCCACTTGCGTTCTCTAGTAAAAATGGGTATATGTTCATCTACATTATCAGAAATTGGATGATGGGCCTTCCCCAAAGGAAGCGGCCCATTTTTCTTTGCCTATGATGAATGGATAGGAACGACAGAACAGATGGCGGCAACACCATTAGAGAGCAAAATTGAAACGCTGATTAGCGAATGCATCAATGCGCTGGATTTTGAATTGATCCGCGTCAGCTTTCGTGACCAGGTGTTGCAGATTATGGCTGAGCCAAAAGATCGCAACCTTGAGATGACGGTGGAACATTGCGCTAAAATTTCTCGAAAAGTTGCCCTGATTATGGATGAAGAGGACCCAATTTCATCTGAATATCAGCTTGAGGTGACCTCACCTGGCATTTCACGACCATTAGTTCGTCGTGACGATTTTCAACGGTTTTCAGGTGAGCTTGTCAAAGTGGTTACTAGTGAATTAATTGATGGTCGCCGAAGATTTCAAGGCAGGCTTGCCGGCATATCAGACCATGACGAAATACATTTAGATACTAGTTTTGGCCCAGTATCTATTGACTATGGATTAATAGAAACCGCCAAACTCGACCCAACAGAAATCATTGAACGGCAGTTTAAGTCAAAACAGAAAGGATAAAAGATGGACACATCATCGATCCCAAATGGTGAGTTGCTTCAGGTAGCGGATGTTGTTGCACGTGAAAAGGCAATCGATCGCGAAGAAGTGCTAGAGGCGATGGAACAAGCTATCCAAAAGGCTGGTCGTTCTCGCTATGGACAGGACAGAGATATTCGTGCCCTGATCGACCGAAAAACGGGAAGCATTATGCTGGAACGCTTTACTGAGGTTGTGGAAGTCGTTGAAGACGAAGCCACGCAGATCACTTTGGATGAAGCTAAAAAACGCGATGCAAGCCTAGAAATCGGCAGTTTTATTCGTGAAACTTTACCGCCAATGGAGTTTGGCCGCATTGCTGCCCAAACCGCAAAGCAGGTGATTTCACAGCGCGTGCGCGAAGCAGAGCGGGCGCGTCAATTTGAAGAATATCAAGGCCGTGGGGGCGAGATCGTGATAGGCACGGTTAAGCGCGCTGAAAGTTATATGGTTACAGTCGATTTAGGGCGTGCCGAGGCGGTTATCCGCCGAGAAGATATGATCCCCAAAGAAATGATCAAGCAAGGTGATCGCATCCGTGCTCTGATTAAAGAAGTCCGTGAAGAGCCGCGTGGACCACAGATTTTCTTAACTCGCGCAGGTGATCAATTTATGGCAGCTCTGTTCACACAAGAAGTGCCAGAGATTTATGACGGCATTATTGAGATCAAAGGGGTTGTTCGCGAACCCGGCAGTCGTGCTAAAATATCAGTCTATTCCCATGACCCAAGCATCCACCCTGTTGGGTCATGCGTGGGTATGCGTGGTAGCCGTGTGCAGGCAGTGGTGAATGAACTGCAAGGCGAGAAGATTGAGATCATTCCATGGTCTGAGGATATCGTGACCTTTGCCATCAATGCATTAGCGCCAGCTGAAGTCGCTAAAGTGGTAGTGCATCAGGATGAAGGCCGGTTAGAGGTTATTGTTCCCAATGATCAGCTTAGCTTGGCGATTGGTCGGCGTGGGCAAAATGTCCGCCTCGCCTCACAGCTAACAGGTTGGTATATTGATATCCTCTCTCAATCTGAGGAATATGAACGCTTTCAGGATCGTTCCGAACGGTTTATGGAACTTCTTGATATTGACGATGTCATTGCCAGCCTTCTGGTCGCAGAGGGTTTTGTCAGCATTGAAGATATTGCTGATTCTGAGGTTGAGGAATTGATGGCGATTCAAGGCTTTGATGAAGGTATCGCTGCCGAATTGCGTAATCGTGCCATTGAGGTTGTTGAGCGTGAAAACACGCGTGTGACTAGCGAAATGGGAGCCTTCAGCATTGCTGATGATCTGAAGGATTTTGCCATGATCACGCCGGTTATGTTGTTGACGCTGGCACAAAACGGCATCTTAACCCTTGATGATTTGGCTGATCTCGACACAGAGGAGCTTACCGGATATTTGGGCGAGCACGGGATCAACAGCGAAGAAAAAGCTGGCGCTATTATCATGGAGGCACGCAAACATTGGTTTGATGATGAAGATGCCGCTGATGATGCTGAAGCAACAGTTGAAGAAAGCGAGACCCAGGCTGAATAAATCTCTACCTGTAAGGAAATGTGTTCTCACTGGCGCTAGTGGTCCATCACATCAGCTGATCCGATTCGTTACTAGCCCCGAAGGGGTGGTGTTTCCTGATATTGGCAATCGGTTAGATGGGCGCGGCGCTTGGCTTAAGGCTAGCGGCACGGTGTTGGCGCAGGCGGTCAAAGCTAAGAGTCTACAAAAGGCCCTAAAAGCCAAAGCACTGGCAGAGGATTTGCCACATTTGGTGGAAAGGCTGTTGGTAGAACGAGTTCAGCATCTGTTGGGGTTAGGACGGCGCGGAGGCTCAGTCCTTGGTGGTGCCGGAAAAATACGGGCCGCTAGTAATCCAGTGGCTATCCTTTTGGTAGCAACCGACGCGTCTGAACGAGAAGCAAGAGGTTTGGCGTCAGCCAGTGGGGCAGAAATAACCATTGGTTGTTTAAGTGGTGAAGAGTTGGGAAAGGTGTTTGGGCGTCCATCTTTGGCGTTTGCAGCATGTTTGACGGGAAATCATGGTTTTGCGGCCTCATTAGGTGAGGAATTGGCGCGATTGCAAGGGGTTCGTGAAGAGTAAATTAAGGGTAAACCAACGTCTGCACCTGCGATTTGATCAGCAATCACTTGCCAGAATGGGTAGAGGCGTTGTAAACCATGGCTGAAACTGGCAGTTGATAGATTTAAAATGAGAGGATCACATATTCATGAGTGATCAGGACAAAAAGAAAACCTTGAGTCTAGGCGGCGGCCTTGGCGGTGGTAAACTTACCCTTGGGGGTGGAGCAACCGGCAGTGGCACAGCTACGCGTACACAGACCGCTAGAAGTAAATCGGCACGCCCCGTTCAGGTTGAGGTTGTCCGAAACAGAACAGCAGGTCGGCGTTCTGCCGCTATGCCAGCAAGGGATGATGCGAAAACATCAGCTAATACTACCCCTTATCAAGCTGGGCTGACCGAAGAAGAACGCGTCGCCAGAAATCGGGCTTTGATTGAAGGCTATAAGCCTAAAACACCGCCGCCATCTGCCCCGCCACGCTCCAAACTAAATCGGGATGAGAGCGATAATGGCGAACAAGAAGACGCCGCCGCAGAAACAAAAGCGCCAGCGTTAAGTCGGCGTGAGCGCGAGATGCAAGAACTGCAAAAGATCGCTGAAGAAGAAGAGGCTCGCCGCGCGGAAGAAACCCAGAAAGCTCAAGCCTTAAAAGCAACTAAACCTGCGGCCGCAACGCGTGGACGCGGCGATATTGCCAATGAAGATGGTGATGCGGATATGGGTGCAGGATGGGCATCTGCCCGCCGTAAGGTGGTGGCAGATGTGCCAAAACGCACTCCAGCTAAACGCGGCCAAGAACAAGAGCGCCGTCGTGGAAAGATTACTATTTCTGAAGCGCTTGATGGTGATGAGCGCAGTCGTCAGAGATCATTAGCGTCCTTACGCCGTGCCCGGGAACGGGAAAAGGCAAGACTGCGCGAAAATATCAATCAGCCAAGCGTCAAGCAAAGCCGTGATGTGACTATTCCTGATGGCATCACAGTTCAGGAGCTTTCTAACCGTATGGCTGAACGCGCCGCAGATGTGATCAAAGAGTTAATGAAGCTTGGCGTAATGGCAACAGTGACACAAACCATTGATGCGGAAACGGCAGAATTGGTCGTTTTGGAATTAGGACATAAACCAAACCGCGTGTCCGAAGCAGATATTGACCTGACTGAAGATGAAGTGGCGGATGATCCTAATACCCTCAAGCCTAGACCACCAGTGGTTACCATTATGGGTCATGTTGATCATGGGAAAACCTCACTATTGGATGCGATCCGAAGCACTGATGTAGCGGCTGGCGAATCTGGAGGTATTACCCAGCATATTGGGGCGTATCAGGTTAAAACCAATGCAGGCAATAGCATCACCTTTATTGATACGCCTGGCCATGAAGCGTTTACTGAAATGCGGATGCGCGGCGCCAACATCACCGATATTGTGATCTTGGTAGTAGCGGCGGATGATGGCGTGATGGAACAGACGATTGAGGCGATTAATCATGCCAAAGCCGCAGAATGCCCAATCATTATTGCTATCAATAAATGCGATAAACCAGAGGCTGATAGCCAAAGGGTTCGTAACGAGTTGCTGTCCCATAACATTGTTACTGAAGATTTTGGTGGTGAGGTGCTTTGTGTTGATGTGTCAGCCCATACGAAAGCAGGCTTGGATAAGCTAGAAGAAACCATCATGCTGCAAGCAGAATTGCTGGAGCTAAAGGCCAATCCAGATCGTGCTGCTGAAGCCGCGGTGATTGAAGCCAAGGTTGAGCGCGGCAGAGGATCGGTTGCCTCAGTTCTGATTCTCAAAGGAACATTAGAAGTTGGTCAAATCTTTGTGGTCGGTGCAGAAACGGGCCGTGTTCGTGCCATGGTTGATGATCGCGGCAACAATGTGGAAATCGCAAAGCCAGGTGACGCAGTGGAAGTGCTGGGTCTTAACGGCACACCGATGGCTGGTGATCGGCTTTCTGTTGTTGAGAACGAGGCCAGAGCACGTGAGGTATCTGAATACCGAACACGCGTCTTGCGCGAGAAAGAATCAACCGCTGGCGCACGTGGAACTGTGGAACAAATGCTATCCGCGATTGCAAGTGGTGAGGCCATGGAACTTCCGCTTGTGATCAAAACCGATGTTCATGGATCACTTGAAGCAATTAAAGCAGCTCTAGACAAATTGGGCACTGATCAGGTTAAGGCTAGAATCCTGTCTTCTGGTGTTGGTGCAATTAGCGAATCAGATATCAGTCTGGCTGCAGCATCACAAGGGATTGTGCTGGCCTTTAATGTTAGAGCTAATCCACAAGCGCGCTCTCAAGCGCGACGTGATGGGGTAGAGATCCGTTATCATTCGATCATCTATGAATTAATTGATGATGTTAAAGCTGCCATGAGTGGCTTGCTATCACCTGAACGGCAAGAAAACTTTATTGGTTATGCGGAGATACTAGAAGTCTTCAATATTACGAAGGTCGGCAAAATTGCTGGCTGTAAGGTCACCGAAGGCATCATTAAGCGTGGTTGTAAAGTTCGTCTCTTGCGGGATAATGTGGTGGTGCATGAAGGCAACCTTAAGACGTTGAAGCGCTTTAAGGATGAAGTCAAAGAGGTTCGTGAAGGCCAAGAATGCGGAATGGCGTTTGAAAACTACAGTGATCTTGTGGCTGGCGATATGATCGAATGCTTTGAGATTGAGGAAATCGCTAGAACACTCTGATCCATAATCTGTCAGGTGTCGTGATGGGAGTGTAGTGATGAGCCGTTCACAATCGTCTTCAAAAACCAAAGGAGCGAAGTCACAGCGGCAGCTCAAAGTAGGAGAAGAAATCCGGCATATTCTGTCGCAGATTCTGATCCGAGGTGATCTGCATGATCCTGATCTTGATGGAGTTTCTGTGGTGCTTTCTAGCGTTTCGCTTAGTCCAGATTTCAGCAATGCTCGTGTTTACTTTACCCCGCTTGGCGGAATTAATCCTGAATTGGTATTGGCGGGATTGATGCGCGTTGCCCCGGTGTTGCAACATGAATTATCAAAAAAACTAACCACCAGAAGATGCCCACGGTTGCGCTTTCTGCCTGACACTAGTTTTGAAATCGCAGGTCGGGTGGCGCGTTTGATAGATGAAAACCGCCGCAATGACCCGGAAAAGCCAGACACAAGTCCAACGGCAAAAACAGATCCGGATGAAAACTAAAATACCAAAACACCCGATTTCGGGCTGGCTTGCCTTAGATAAGCCTCTTGGTATCACTTCATCGCAGGCAGTTGGTGTGTTGCGGCGAGTCTTTCGTCCCCAAAAAATAGGCCATGGCGGCACCCTTGATCCATTAGCGACGGGTATTCTTCCTATTGCTATGGGGGAAGCAACAAAAACGGTTCCTTATCTGATGGACGCGACCAAGGATTATGATTTTTCCATTCGCTGGGGTGCAGAAACTGATACGGATGACACCGAAGGTAAAGTCACGGTGACATCTGATTATCGTCCGGATGTGCAGGACATTAACAATGTTCTAGATCAGTTTCGCGGCCGTATCATGCAAGTGCCGCCAAAATATTCAGCCATTAAACTCGAAGGTCAGCGCGCTTATGATCTGGCACGGCAAAACAAAGAGGTTGAGTTGGCCTCAAGACCAATTGATATCCATGCGTTAGAAATGCTATCGCATGATGGGAATGAAACTCGGTTTTTGGCTACCACTGGCAAAGGGGCTTATATCCGCTCTCTTGGCAGAGATATTGCAAGAACATTGGGTGGGGCGGCGCATATTTCCACCTTGCGGCGGAGTAGAGTTGGGCCTTTTGATGAAAAAAAAGCGATTTCGCTAGATTTTCTCGAAGGAATCACGCATAGTGCCGCCCTTATGAAGACCTTGCTTCCACTGGAATCGGCACTGGACGACATCCCGGGCCTTATTCTTAGTGATGATGAAGCAGAACGGCTGCAACGCGGCCAGCAGATTGATGTCATATCGATGCCTGATAATCAGACGCGTCTTGGAACTTATCAAGGTGTGCCTGTTGCCCTTATTCGATGCGAACAGGGGAAAGGTCAACCGATACGGGTGTTCAATCTGATGAATGAATCAACGATCCAGACAAAGGAGATGGATGATGTCGATTACAAAGAGCCGAAAGGCTGAATTGATTGCCGAATTTGGCGGCAACAACAAAGACAGTGGTAATCCTTCAGTTCAGGTCGCCATTCTGACAGAACGGATTGTCAATCTGACTGAGCATATGAAAACCCATAAGCATGATTTTGGTTCACGCCGCGGTCTGTTGACAATGGTTGGTAAGCGCCGCCATTTGCTAGACTATATCAAGCGTAGGGATGAGCCTTCTTACCAAGACTTGATCCAAAAACTGGGTCTTCGCCGCTAGGCTTCGCACCAGTTACCAAAAATGAAAGATGGCACCGCTGTTCAGGCGGTGTTTTCTTTTGGTGATGAGTTTTCTTGACTTTATCAGTGATGTTCACTATTGACGGACGTACATTGATGAAACTAAGGAAAGGGGCATCAGGATACGCTGATGCCGACGGGGAACGCCCCCGGTGATGCGCGAATACCCAGGCAGAATCCTGTTCTGGAACCCATCTCCCCAAAATTTCATGAATGATGATGATAACCTGGCCTTGTCTCGGAATGGTCCGTGGTGGTCAGATTGATGGAGATAAAAAATCAATATGTTCGAAGTATTTAAAAAAGAAATTGAATGGGGTGGCAGAACGCTAACCCTTGAGACAGGCAAGATCGCTCGTCAGGCTGATGGCGCCATTATGGCTACACTTGGTGAGACAACCGTGCTTTGTACGGCGGTGGCCGCAAGCAGTGCAAAGCCGGGGCAGGATTTCTTCCCTCTGACAGTAAATTATCAGGAAAAGACCTTTGCCGCGGGGAAAATTCCCGGTGGGTTCTTTAAGCGTGAAGGACGCCCTAGCGAAAAGGAAACCCTTACCTCACGTCTGATTGACCGCCCAATCCGTCCGCTTTTTCCGGCTGGGTTCAAATGCGAAACACAAGTCATCACCACTGTGCTGTCGCATGATATGGAAAATGATCCTGATATCGTGGCGATGATTGGGGCTTCTGCGGCTTTGACCATTTCCGGCATTCCGTTTTTTGGACCGATTGGTGCCGCACGGGTGGGCATGATTGATGGTGAATATGTGCTTAACCCTTCACTGTCACAGATGAAGGATAGCAATCTTGATCTGGTAGTTGCTGGCACGCGTGAAGGCGTGCTGATGGTCGAATCTGAAGCCAGTGAGCTAGACGAAAACATAATGCTTGGGGCTGTGAACTTTGGTCATGAGGCTATGCAAACGGTCATTGACGCGATCATTTCGCTCGCCGAAGTTGCTGCTAAAGATCCTCGGCCTTTGCCTGAAGAACCAGCAGAAGCTGACGCCATTAGCAAAGCTTTCAAGAGCTTTGGTAAGCCTCTTGCAGAAGCTTATAAAATTGCTGATAAGACTAGCCGTCAGGCAGCTATCGCAGAAATTAAAGCTGAAGCCATGGCCAAACTGGATGAAGACACAGATTCCGTTCTGGCAATGGACCTCTTTAAGAAACTTGAGGCAGATACCGTTCGTGGTGCCATTTTAAAAACCAGCAAGCGTATTGATGGCCGTGATCTTTCCACCGTGCGCCCGATTGTTGCCGAAGTAGGCGTATTGCCGCGTACCCATGGCTCCGCCTTGTTTACCCGCGGGGAAACACAAGCACTAGCAGTGGCAACCTTGGGCACAGGTCAGGATGAGCAGATCATTGACGCGCTTGAAGGTGAATATCGTCAGGATTTCATGCTCCATTATAATTTCCCTCCTTATTCTGTGGGTGAGGCTGGACGTGTTGGCTCTCCTGGACGCAGAGAAGTTGGTCACGGGAAACTGGCATGGCGTGCTGTTAATCCTGTTCGTCCTCCAAGGGATGAGTTCCCTTACACCGTTCGTGTCGTGTCTGAAGTAACAGAATCCAATGGTTCATCTTCAATGGCTACGGTTTGTGGCACGTCGCTGGCAATGATGGATGCTGGTGTGCCTTTGCCGCGTCCAGTGGCAGGGATTGCAATGGGGTTGATCAAAGAAGGCGATAAATTCGCCGTTCTATCAGATATCCTTGGTGACGAAGACCATCTTGGTGACATGGACTTTAAGGTGGCTGGAACATCTGAGGGCATTACTGCCTTACAAATGGATATTAAGATCACTTCTATTACTCCAGCAATTATGGAACAGGCGCTTGATCAAGCAAAGGGTGGGCGATTGCACATTCTGGGTGAGATGAACAAAGCGCTTGGTCATGCACGCGATTCTCTGGCGGATACTGCGCCAAAAATCACGACCATGACTATTCCGGTGGATAAAATCCGCGATATCATTGGCCCGGGTGGCAAGATGATCCGTGAGATTTGTGAAACCACGGGCGCCAAGATTGATATTGAAGATGATGGCACAGTTAAGATTGCCGCTTCTGATACCGCATCTGGAGATGCTGCCTATAAGCGTATTCATGATATTGTCGCTGAACCGGAACTTAATGTCATTTATGATGGCAAAGTGGTGAAGACTGTCGATTTCGGTGCCTTTGTTAATTTCATGGGTGCGCGTGATGGTCTGGTTCACATTTCGGAATTGCAAGAAGGCCGCACTGGTAAAACCACCGATGTTGTCCAAGAAGGCGATATGGTAAAAGTCAAAGTGATCGGTTCCGATGATCGCGGCAAGATCAAATTGTCAATGAAGCGTGTTAATCAGGAAACTGGCGAAGACCTTGAAGCCTAAAGGCTGATCTTCTTAAAGAAAAAGAAAAGCGGGGCATCATGCTCCGCTTTTTTTATTTGCGTTATTCTGTTTCTGCTGTTGGGACACCAATATGGTGGTAACCGCCATCAACATAATGCACTTCCCCCGTAACGCCAGATGACAGATCAGAAGCAAAATAAAGCCCAGCGCGACCAACTTCATCCATATCAGGGTTTTTCTTCAGTGGGGCTTGGCTTTCGCTATGACGGAAAACATGGCGGGCACCACTGATGGCTGCCCCAGCAAGGGTTTTAACAGGCCCAGCAGAAATGGCATTCACCCGAATATTATGCTTACCCAAATCTACCGCCAGATAGCGAACTGATGCCTCAAGTGCGGCTTTAGCAACACCCATGACATTATAATTTGGCGTAATGCGGTTAGCACCAAGATACGTCAAGGTTGTCATTGAGCCGCCATTTTCCTCCATCATTGGTAGCATGGCGCGCGCCAATTCCGTCATGGAATAGCAGGAAATCAGCATGGCATTATTAAAATTGTTACGCGAAGTGTTGAGATATGGCCCTCGCAATTCTGACTTATCGGCAAAGGCAATAGCATGGACAACGAAATCTACTTGTCCCCATGATTTAGCAAGCGTTGCGGCCATTTCATCAATGCCGCCTTCGGCCCCTACATCGCATGGCAAAGTAAGGTCAGAACCAAGAGATTCGGCAAGGGGAATAACACGCTTAGCAAGCATTTCATTTTGATATGTTAGCGCGAGTGATGCTCCGGCTTCTGCACATTTCCGCGCAATGCCATAGGCTATAGAGTGGTCATTAGCCACCCCCATAATAAGTCCACGTTTGCCAGCTAAAATGTTCATACTAATCTCGTTTCATCTTCTTCGCGTTCACTGATGCCTCATAATGGCAAGGGTGGAATTGGTGCCGCCAAAGCCAAAGGAATTGCTGATCGCCAGATTGATCTGATGGTCGATGCTTTTCCCAACCACTGGAATATCGCCAATCCCCTCATCGGGGTTATTCAGGTTAGCATTTCCAGCGATAAATCCATCGCGCATCATAAGAAGCGTATAAATCACTTCTTGAACCCCTGTTGCCCCAAGCGAATGACCCGTCAGTGACTTAGTGGAAGAAACACGCGGCAGATATCCCTCAGGGGAAAACACTTCATGAATGGCTTCCAGCTCTTTGATATCGCCAACTGGTGTGCTGGTACCATGGGTGTTGATATAATCCACTTGCTGATTAAGGCCGTTGCCGTCATATCCGGCCAGAGCTAATTTCATACATCTCACCGCACCTTCACCAGAGGGGGCAACCATATCATGCCCATCGGAATTTGCCCCAGAGCCGACAATTTCACCATAGATCTTTGCCCCACGTGCGAGGGCGCGATCCCGATCTTCGAGCACCACCATACCGCCGCCACCAGCGATGACAAATCCGTCACGATCCTTATCATAGGGGCGTGATGCTGCCTCAGGGGTGTCATTATAGGACGAAGACATAGCGCCCATCGCATCAAAAAGAACCGAAAGCGTCCAATGCAATTCCTCACCGCCACCAGCAAAAACAATATCCTGCTGGCCATAACGAATGGCATCGGCCCCAGCAGAAATACAATGCGCACTGGTTGAGCACGCTGAAGAAATCGAATAATTCAGCCCTTTGATTTCAAAGAAAGTAGCAATACAAGCAGAAACAGTGGAGGACATGCAGCGCGGCACCATATAGGGTCCAATGCGCTTAGGGCCTTTTTCGCGAGTGATATCCGCGGCCTGCATCAGGTTATAGGTGGATGGTCCACCTGATCCTGCAATCATCCCTGATCGGGGGTTTGAAACCTCATGCGGCTCTAAGCCGGCATCGGCAATGGCTTGCTGCATGGCAAGCACAGCATAAGCCGCACCATCACCCATAAACCGCATTTGTTTGCGATCAATATGGTCTTCGAGGTTGATTTTAACCGTGCCATGAACTTGACTACGAAACCCAAGTTCAGTGTATTCAGGCGCAGCAACAATGCCAGACCGCCCAAGGCGCAAAGATTCCGACACTTCGTCTGCGGATGTGCCGATGGATGAGGTGATCCCAATTCCTGTTATGACAACGCGTCGCATATCAATCCTTTAATTGTTTTCAATAGTTTTGCCGATATGGCTTTGTGTTTTGGTCTTATACTCTTAACGCAACTTTAGGCTTTGGCGTCATCCTTAAACAACCCCACTCGGATATCATTAGCGAAAAACACAGATACACCGTCGCAAAGCACCTCACCATTGGCAATACCTAAAACCAGTTTACGCATAATAAGACGCTGGATATCCAGCTTAAAGGTTAGTTTTTTTGCTGAAGGCTGAACCTGGCCTGTGAACTTAACTTCACCAACCGAAATCGCACGGCCGCGCCCTTCACCGCCCATCCAGCCGAGGAAAAACCCAACCAACTGCCAAAGTCCATCCATGCCTAGGCATCCTGGCATGACCGGATCACCAACAAAATGACAATCAAAAAACCACCGGTCAGGGGTAATATCAAACTCAGCTTCAATTTCACCAAGCCCTTTGCTGCCGCCATGATCATTTATAACAGTAATACGATCCATCATCAGCATAGGGGGCATGGGAAGTTGAGGATTGCCGGGGCCAAACATCTCACCCTTTGCGCAGGTAATCAGCTCATCATAAGTGAAATGATTTTTTTTGTTTGTCATAATGATTCCCATTGTTGTTAGCGCTAACAGAATAGAGGAAAACAACCTGCTTTCACAAACGCATTTTGCATAACTTGACTTTATTATTGCAAATTTCTATGTAAAATGAAGAAAAGGCAGGAATATGACAGCTTCTCAGACAACAGATTTGCTTCGCCAGCACGGTCTGCGGCCAACCCGCCAACGCATTGCTTTGGCCTCATTGCTGTTTGATGGTCATCCCCGTCATGTCACTGCTGAAAGTTTAAAAGAACAGGTCAAGGCCTCAGGCATCAAATTGTCTCTGGCAACGATTTATAATACTCTTCATCAATTCACAGCTGCTGGCCTCCTTAAAGAAATTAAGGGTATTAGTGATGTCACCTGGTTTGATACCAATATCAACAGCCATCACCACTTTTGGGATACTTCAAATAACCACCTCATCGATATCCCGGCCTCATCTATCACCATTAGTAATTTACCCAAAACTCCGGCAGGTAAGGTCATTAATGGTGTTGAGGTGATTGTCCGTCTTACAGATGGTTAAATCGCTAATTTTTATTTAAAATCATTCTAATCTACTTGAATATTGCGCAGAAATAACAATATAATTTAAGTGTAAGTTATCTTATTTTGTTGCGTCAATTCATCGCCAATTGGAGAATATAAATGAATGAAATGAGCAAATGTCCTGTCATGCATGGCAGTCATACTACTCCGAGTTCCGGAACCAAAAATCAAGACTGGTGGCCTAACCAGTTAAATCTGGATATTCTGCGTCAACACGACAGCAAATCTAATCCGCTCGGATCTGATTTCGATTACCGCAAGGCGGTAAAAGCGCTGGATGTTAACGCGGTAAAAGCAGACCTTAAAAAACTGATGACGGATTCTCAGGATTGGTGGCCTGCTGATTATGGACATTATGGTCCATTTTTCATTCGCATGACTTGGCACGCTGCCGGAACCTATCGGACAGGTGATGGCCGTGGTGGCGGCGGAACAGGCGCTCAACGTTTTGCGCCGCTTAATTCATGGCCGGATAACGGAAACCTGGATAAGGCTCGCCGCTTGTTATGGCCTATTAAGCAAAAATACGGCAATAAGATTTCATGGGCAGATTTGCTGATTATGGCTGGCAATGTTGCCATCACTTCGATGGGCGGTCCTAATCATGGTACAGCCCTTGGCCGTGAGGATATCTGGCACCCTGAAAAAGATATATATTGGGGGGCTGA
>JAQCJL010000017.1 GCA_027593125.1 Pseudomonadota bacterium
CACCTATCCGGTGGTGGCGGACAGGACAAGCATTGAGGAATGGCAGGCTAATGGCGGCACCAGCATTGATCAACGTGCGCGAAAAAAAGCCACTGAAATTCTGGCTGAACCGCCAACATTCCACATCCCTGCTGACATTGATCAACAGCTTCGTGAGGCGTTTGATATCCGCCTGTCCCCACCAATGGCCTGATGCTAATCACGCATCAAACCCACTGCCTGCCTCTAACCAAGCACAGAGAAACTCGATTCCGCATTAATCGCTCGATTGCGTGAATAAAATCCGGCATCAATGTTGCGCTGAATATAGGGAAGGGTAAATGGCATGGGGTTGGTGTCATGATCATGACCAGATTCGCAATATGAAATCAATTCCGCCATTAACTTTCCTGCGATTGGGGCATTTTTATACTGATTGCCACTGCTGCCACAGGCCATATAATACCCACCCAAGCAGGATTTGTCATAAATCGGTATCCAATCGGTCGAAGCATCATAAAGATCAACCACGCCGCGCGTCTGGGAAGGGATGCCTAATGAGGGAACACGCTGGGCATAACGCATGGCTTGGGTTGTCCATTGATCAGTGAAATCACGAGGATAATCCTTATCATTGTCTGCCCATTGATGGGGGTCACATTCTGGGTCTTCGCTTCCGATCAGGATATGATTGCCATGTTCTGGGCGACAATAACAAGCGATGTCACTATCGGATACAATCGTACCGTTATGTTCAAAATCAAACCCTTTAGGGGCAGGGACATGAACAACCTCTTGGCGGAGTGGCCGGGTTTTGATGGCCATATCGTGATCAACACCTGCTAGGGCATTAATATGTGCTGATCCCGGCCCAGCTACATTAATGACCACAGGGGCCGAGATAGTCTCACCATTAGATAATGTTACGCCGGTAACACGGCCAGATTGCTGAAGGATTTGAACCACTTCAACCCCCATTTTAAACTTTGCACCATGGCGCTTGGCGGCGGCGGCAAGGTTTTGGGACGACAAGGCCGGATCAGTGACATAGCCAGCATTGGGCCAAAAAACCCCGCCATGCAACCGATTGCCGTTAGGCTTGCCAAAATCTGTGTCATTCATACGCCGGGGCGGGGTGAAACTCTCCAACGCATAGATTGGCAAACGATTGGTAATGGTTTCTGCGTCCCATTCTTCAAACGGGCAATCCAACGCCTTACTGTTGAAAATATGTTTTTCCAGATGCCCGTTGGCATCGGTTTTCATCACTAAACAGCCTGTTTCCTTAAAAACAGCAAGACTGCTGGCATCATTTTCTTGCAAATAATCCTGCCAATCACGCCAGTAATGATAGCCTTCCCACGCAAAAGCTGTGCCGTCAAAAGTAGAATAATGCATCCGAATAATGGCACATGATCCTGCGGTTGAACCGTGACCGATCTGTTTGTTTCGGTCAACAGAAAGGGTGCTATAACCCTTTTTTGACATTTCATAGGCGATTGCGGTTCCAATTACGCCTGTTCCAATAATGATGGCATCTGCTGATTTTGTCATATCTTGCTCATATCATATCTACATTTGATGTTCGGTGTTTTGGTTATCGCATCAATCC
Source organism: Pseudomonadota bacterium (assembly GCA_027593125.1). GTDB lineage: Bacteria > Pseudomonadota > Alphaproteobacteria > Puniceispirillales > UBA1172 > UBA12202. The sequence goes on from JAQCJL010000017.1 coordinate 1,592, forward strand.
TATCACAGCATCAATGATATGCTCAAACGCTTCGGCTATTTCAACGCTTTGGTGACGGCCTCGCAAATAGCCGTGCGGCAATCCTTTTTCTACTATCACGCTGGCGTCACCACCTGCTGCGCTAAGGCGATCACAATAGGCGGCGGCATCATCCCTTAAAGGATCGCATTCAGCAGCAAAGGCTCGTGTAGGCGGAAAGCTAGAACCCCCCGTATCTGCCGCATTTGTATAGGCCAAAGGTGGCGATACGGTTTTATGATCATAAGCATCGCCATAAAGGGCCTTGCCACAAGCGATAGCTTCATTAAGGGACAACAAGGGCGCGTTTGCGTGTTCTATGTAACTGCCTTCTGTCGCCGCGCCCCCAAGCCACGGATAGATCAACACCTGCCCGGCTATTGGCAATTCTGATGCTAGGGCCCTAGACACCATAGCAGTAAGCCAAGCGCCAGCGCTGTCACCAATGATGACCAAGCGCTGATCTGAATAAGCCGCAGCCACCCATCTTAAAGCATCTTCAGCATCTTCTAGCAAAGTGGGGAAGCGATATTCTGGAGCAAGCCGATAATCCACCGCCACCAATTCTGCCCCGCAGCGATAAGCAATATCCGCACATATACTGTGATGGCTATCCAGACCACCTAACGTGAAGCCGCCGCCATGTAGATAGATCAGAATATAATCAGCATTTGATTTTTCTGGCGAATAGCATCTTATGCCTATCTCATGATCACCATCGCGTCCTAATACCGCCTTATCCTTAATAGCCATATTTTGTGGGATTGGAGCTTCAAACGCGCGACACAACTGATCATAGGCTTGGCGCGTTTCAGAAAGGGCAAGCGTAGCGGCACCAGGGGCATAAAACCGTTCTGTCATCTGAATAAATTTCAATACGCCAGCAGGCATGACAGATGGATAATCCATTATGATGACGCTTTCTTCCAGTCCGCTTGGCGTTTATTGATAAAGGCATCCATGCCTTCTTTGGCTTCAGCGTGAAGCATATTTTCAACCATTACCCCTGCGGTATGTGCATAAGCATCTGATAAAGACATCTCAAGCTGATCATAAAATGCGGCTTTACCCATCCGCAGTGTCACTGGTGGTTTGCTTGTAATCTGTTTTGCCAGTGCTAGGGCTGCTGCATCAAGTTCTTCTGCTGGTACCACTTGGTTCACCAGTCCCCACTCTGCCGCCTGAAGGGCTGTGGTGGGGATGCCTGTCAATAACATTTCCATCGCACGCTTACGTGGAATATTCCGGCTTAGGGCCACCATTGGCGTTGAACAAAACAACCCAATATGAACGCCTGGGGTGGCAAAACTAGCCTCATGGCTGGCGACCGCAAGATCACAACTGGCCACCAACTGGCATCCTGCAGCGGTGGCAAGGCCGCCAACAACCGCAATAATGGGTTTAGGTGATCGGGTGACCGCCAGCATAAGCCGGACACAATCCGCCATAGTCGCTTCGAAAAAGGCTTTGCCCCCATCGCTATCCTGACGTGCTGCCGTAATTTCTTTGAGATCATGGCCAGCTGAAAACACCGTACCCTCAGCCCGAAGCAAGATCACCCGAGCATTAGGATCATCATTAAGCGCGTTAAGGGCATCTTCTATTGCCGCCATCATCCCACGCGAAAGGCTATTCCGGCGATCAGAGCGATTAAGCGTTATTGCCACTACCCCTGACGGATCAAGATGATCAATTTTGACCAAGGGCAAATCGGTATTGGCATCCGTTTTCATTGAGGTTTCCATCATAATCATGATCCCTTTTTTTAATTTACTTACGATGCCACACAAATCATGAAGGTCAAGCCTAATACCGAGAGCAAGTTAATGCTTGACTTGATCTGTAAAAATGACAAAAGTCAGGTGTTCGGTTCTAGTCAGGCTAAGCCTGCTGGATGAAAAGGGAATACGGAAGGGGATGACCCAAGAATAGAGGGCCCTAGCCGTGACTGCCCCCGCAACTGTGAGCGTGAGCCCACATCCGTTAATGCCACTGGATTTTTCTGGGAAGGCGGGATTGGGTGGTTGAGCGCAAGTCAGGAGACCTGCCGAGCATAATATTAACCGCATTTCTGTCGGGTGTGACAGGAGATGGAGCCAAATATGAAGACCAATTATTTTACAGCAACGACCCTTTCCCAAAACGATGTTTCTAGCAACCTATCTAGCCGCTTGGTGACTTATGTTGCTGTGATGCTGTTGGGGGTTAGTATCCTTGCAGTTGCTGGCCATGCCCAGACACCAACTCTTCACGGTGCTGCGCATGACACACGTCATGCCACAGGGTTCCCCTGTCACTAATCCTTTTTTATCGGTATCTTTAATAAGGTAACCAATAATGTTCATGCGTCTTTTCACAAGCGCAATATTTGCTGGTGCCTTAGCAGGGCTAGTGGGTGGAATCTTACAGCTAGGTTTTGTTCAGCCTGTGCTATTGATGGCAGAACTTTATGAAACTGGTCAGCTAGTCCATTTTGGGGCAGAGCCTGAAGCCATATCCATAAGTTATGCTGGCATTGATCTCACCCGCGATTTATGGAGTCTGGCTTTTTCCATTCTCATCTATTGTGGCTATGGCCTTATGCTTGTAGCGTTGATTGGGATAGCGTCTGAACAATCCTTGATATCGTCACGCCCTGGTTTGCGCCATGGTATTGTGTGGGGTGTTGCCGGATTTGTTGCTTTGCATCTGGCCCCAAGTTTTGGATTAGCACCAGAAGTCCCCGGGGTCGCTAGTGCTGATCTCGAAGCACGTCAAATCTGGTGGTTTGCCACGACTTTAGCCACCTCTGTTGCGTTATGGCTTTTTGCCTTTGCCCGAACCCGATTGATGATCGCTCTGGGGGTGATATTGCTATTGGCCCCACATATAATAGGGGCCCCAACGGTTAGCCAATTTCGTGGGCCCGTTCCCCCTGAAATTGCCTCCATTTTTGCGTCACGCGTGCTGGGTGTTGGTCTTATGGCTTGGGTGGTTCTTGGTGCAACTGCCAGCTATATCTTTAGCCGCTTTTCCCCATCACATTAGCCGCAGTTTAGACTTTTTCTCGACGGCGCAACACCAACTGACCTTGCGCTTTTGCTACAATGATCCCACTGATGATGATCAACATCATGCCTGCCCACGCCAAAGGGTCTGGCCAAGTGCCAAACATGATCAGCCCAAGACAAATTCCTGAGACAATTTCAAAATAAGTGAACGGGGCAAGCGACCCTGCCGTTGCCCGTGCCAGCGCCATAATCATCAATGTTTGTGCCAATGCGCTAATGATCGCTAATAATGCCAACGTCCCCAAAGGCCAATCCAACGGCGACACCCACACAGCAGGCAAAAATGGAATTAAACAGATCATTGCAGCCATACCGCCCCACATCGACATGACGATAGGATCAACCGAAACCCCAAGCTTGCGATTGATGATCATCTGGATTGAGACCATGACCCCCGACAACACAATCAACATCGCATTGGTATCCAGATCAAATGGATCGGGGCGCATCACCAGCAGAACCCCGGTAAATCCGCCAACCACCCCTAACCATGCGGATGTCACGACTTTCTCACCCAGAAAAATAGGCGCCAAGATAATCATTAAAAATGGGTAAATATAGAGAATGGCAATCGCATTTTCAAAATCAAGGTTTTGCACCCCAAAAATAAAGGCGACATTGCCAATCGCCAGCATTACCCCTCTTAGCACTTGAATTTGTGGTCGCGGCGGGGCAAAAGCCTTCCACCCTGTTCGCCATATGGCGATGGGCAAAAGGATACTAAAGTAGCCAACAAAGCGAAGCCATGCCACCAGCACGGGTTCTAACTCTGCGGTTAACATTTTCATAATGGCCCCAGTTAAAGCCGCCAATGACAAGGCAAGAATTATCAAAATGATGGCGCGTCTTTGTTGGCCGTGCGCCTGTCGATTGGCTAGGGCAAAGGTCAGGAACGTAACCCTTTAAGCGGCACCTTAAGATAGGTTTCCCCATTATCTTCTGATGGGGGGAAATAGCCTGCTCGCATATTAACCTGTATCGATGGCATGATAAGCTTTGGCATATCTAGCGTGGCATCGCGCGTCTCACGCATTGCGACATATTCGTCTTCGCTGATACCATCCCGAACATGAATATTGTTGGCCCGTTGTTCTGCAACAGTGGTTTCCCAAGCGATCTCACGCCCGTTAGGGCCATAATCATGACAAATAAAGATACGTGTTTCGGGCGGTAATTCTAGCAGGCTCTTGATGGACCGATAAAGGGTGCGCGCATCACCGCCAGGGAAATCTGCTCTAGCTGTGCCGCCATCTGGCATAAAAAGGGTATCGCCAGCAAAAATAGCATCGCCAATAATATGCGCCATGCACGCTGGCGTGTGCCCTGGCGTAGCAATGACCCGCGCGGTAATTTCACCAATTTGATAGGTGTCTCCATCAGAAAAAAGCTGGTCAAACTGGCTACCATCACGTTCAAACTTAGTGCCAGCGTTGAACACTTTGCCAAAGATATCCTGAACTTCAGTAATTTTTTCAGAAATGCCGATTTTACCGCCAATCTTTTCTTGAATATACGGCGCGGCAGATAAATGGTCAGCGTGAACATGGGTTTCTATCAACCAGTCCACATCAAGGCCTTCAGCTTTGACATAAGAAATGATTTCATCTGCATGAGAGTAAAAAATTGTGCCGCTAGCGTAATCAAAATCTAACACGGGGTCGATAATTGCGGTTTTTTTTGTGACGGAATCAACAACCACATAACTAATGGTGTTGGAAGCTTCGTCAAAGAAAGCCTTAACGCTTGGCACTTGTCTCATATCAATTTCCCCCAAAATCAATGCAAACTAAACCTATATATCATGATATGAATATAAGGATTTTTTCCTCTCTTGTTAAGAGGGGGATCAATATGGGACATCATCCTTAGCCATCATGGCGCCACGACCACATTAAAAAGGCTTTTCCCCACCTGTCACCCAATCCAGCAATTCCACCGTATGCCGAACAGGCAAATCAGAAGCGTTGAGTTGACTGATACAGCCAATATTTCCTGCCGCTACCACCTCTGCGCCTGTGGCCTTTAGGCTCTCTGTCTTGCGTGATTTCAACCCATCAGCTAATTCCGGTTGAAGCAAATTATAAACCCCTGCTGAACCGCAACAAAGATGACCGTCACGCGGTTGAACCACTTGAAATCCAGCTTGCCGCAACAACCGCAAGGGCAAATCATGTATCTTCTGGCCATGCTGAAGAGAACAGGCAGAATGATAAGCCAGTGTCGTTTCTGTTGCAGTCTGGCGCGTTTCTGGAGTTGTGGCCGCCTGCCAGTTTAACCGATCAAGCAATTCTGTGATGTCACAGGTCGCCGCTGATACTGCCGCCGCTTTCGCCGACCATTCCTGATCATGCTGCATCATATGGCCATAATCTTTCACCATAGTCCCACAACCTGAGGCGTTAACAACAATAGCATCAATCGCCCTTTCTTTCAGGGCGCCGTGCCAATGATGAACCGCAATTTTTACGCTTTCATGGGCGGCATCCACAGCCCCGATATGATGCGCCAAGGCACCGCAACAATGGGTTTCCGCATAAACCTTAACCTCAACCCCTAACCGATTAAGAAGGCGTATCGTGCTCGCGTTGATATCAGGATTAAGTGCTCTTTGAGCGCAGCCTGCCAACAAGGCTACGCGCATCACAGTGGGTTTTGATGGCGTATATACCGCTGTTTTTGCCCCGATAGGATCAGGCCGACGCGGCATTTTTTCTGGCACTTTATCAAGCATTCGGCGCAGACGTGCTGGCATGGCCCAACGAAACCATCGCCCTATTTGCGCCAGTCGCATCATCGCATGAAAGCGGCCAGCATAAGGAATGGTCTTTGCCAGAAAGCCACGCATCAGTCGGTCAGGCATCGGTCTTTTGACCTGTTTGTCCAACTGTGCCCTGCCAATATCTAAAAGATGAGGGTAATCTACCCCTGATGGGCAGGTGGTGGTACAAGACAGGCAACCAAGGCAGCGATCCAGATGAATACCGGTATCTGCCGTTACGCTTTCGGGACGTTCTAGTAATTCCCGCATCATCCAAATCCGGCCACGAGGGCTATCCCGCTCATCCCCGGTCAACACAAAAGTCGGGCAAGTCGCGGTACAAAATCCGCAATGGACACATGCTCTCAAAATCGAATCCGCTTCGGCTATTAAGGGGTCTTTTAATTGGTCAGGGGAAAAATGGGTTTGCATAGCCAGTCCTAAATCCCTTGATGCATCCGGCCGGGGTTTAATATGCCAATAGGATCAAACGCTGCTTTGATGCGCTGATGCAACGCCAGCCGTCCAGCATCCAGCGGTTGAAATGGCGGCACAACATGAGGGTTTAGTCCCTGATTGGTGTCAGCTGTACGAACCCGCATAGCAAAGCCGCCACCATGCTGTGCCACTACCTCGCGCATCATGTCACCAAAATTGCCACCTGCTGAAGTGTACTGCGGTGCTGCCATCCAGATTAATCCTCCTGCCCAATCTGCATAATAAGGACAGGATTTATCAGCGGCTGTCATTTCAGCCATAAGTGATGCTATGACCTCTGCCCCGCTAGAAGGAGCGCAGGATATCTTCCAGATATCAGCATCCTCATCCGCCAGCAGATGCGTGTCCCGGATATCTTGCCATAGACGGCGACTTTCAGTTTCATCACGCTTTTCGCCCTGATCAAATGCCTTGAGCAAGTGCTCCGCCCTGTCCGCTACCGAGACGGCAAAGCCTTCAAGCCTGATCACCACTTGCATGTCGCCAGAAAGCCCTGCTTTTGCGGCCATGTCCGAAGGCAGAATTGCCGCCGCTGATGCTTCATAAGGGGTGGCAAAAATGGCAGAAATCATGTTTTGAGCCGCAGAAAAATCAGCGGCAGGAAAAGTTAAACTTATTGCTGTTTCTGGGCGTGGCAGGGTTTTTAATGTGACCTCATCCATCAGGGCAAGCGTGCCAAAAGACCCAACCATAAGCTTTGAGAGATCGTAGCCCGTCACATTCTTAACGACTTTTCCCCCTGCCCGAAAACGTTCGCCGCGGCCAGAGGCCGCTTCAAAACCAAGGAGAAAATCGCGCGCCGCCCCAGCCGTCAGACGCCGCGGCCCAGACGCATTACTGGCCAGCACACCGCCCAATGTGCCCTGATGGTCTCCACCAAATAAGGGGCGAGGGTCGGGCGGCTCAAAGGCTAGCATTTGATGATTTGTTTCTAGCAAATCATTAATTTCCGCCATTGGCGTGCCTGCCCGTGCCGTCAGCACCAGTTCTTCAGGTTGATAATCTAATACACCTGTCCAACGATCCAATTGCACTAGGGTCGCATCGGCAACGGCATAACCTATTGCAGATTTCGTATTTGCCCCAACGATCGCAAGAGGCTGCTGGGTTGCCATAGCCTCTGCCATAATTGGCAGAATCTCAGCCAGCGTTTCAGGGCGTAAAGACGGTTTTGTCATCGTCAATACCTAGAACCGGGGTAAATCAGGAAACGGCATCTTGCCCTGATGAACATGAAGCCGTCCCAATTCCGCACAACGGTGCAATTGGGGGAACACTTTACCCGGATTAAGCAAATGGTTGGCATCAAACGCACATTTTAAGCGTTGCTGTTGCTTGAGATCATCTTCGCTGAATTGGATTGGCATCAGATCACGTTTCTCTACGCCAACACCATGTTCACCTGTCAGCACCCCGCCCATTTCCACACAAGCCCGAAGGATATCCGCGCCAAAGTCTTCTGCTCGCTGCAACTCCCCAGGCTCATTAGCATCAAACAGAATCAGAGGATGCAAATTCCCATCACCAGCATGAAAGACATTTGCCACCCTTAATCCATATTTCTGGCTCAGCGTCGCCATGCGTACCATCATATCTGGCAAAGCGCGGCGAGGTATTGTGCCATCCATGCACAGATAATCTGGTGAGATACGGCCAACTGCTGGAAAGGCCGCTTTACGCCCCGCCCAAAACCGCATGCGTTCTTCTTCAGTCATACTGATCTTAATAGAACTTGCCCCTGCTTGATTGACAATTGCATCCACACGGCCAATCAAGGCATCAACCTCAACTTCTGGGCCATCTAACTCAATAATCAAGAGAGCGGCCGCATCTCTTGGATAGCCAGCATGAACGAAATCCTCTGCTGCGTTAATAGCCAGATGATCCATCATTTCCATTCCTGCTGGAATGATGCCCGCGGCAATAATATCCCCAACCGCTTGTGCCGCGGTTGCCGTTTCATCGAATCCCACCAACAAAGCACGGCGCGTCGCAGGTTTTTGTAAGATCCGCAAACTGACCTCAGTTATAACACCCAGAAGCCCTTCTGAGCCTGTCATAATGCCCAAAAGATCATAATCCCCGGCATCAAGATGTTTGCCGCCAAGCCGCACCACTTCACCTTCCATGGTGACCATCTCAACCCCAAGCAAATTATTGGTAGTCAGACCGTATTTAAGGCAATGCACACCGCCAGAGTTTTCAGCAACATTGCCGCCAACCGAACAGGCAATTTGGCTAGAGGGATCAGGCGCATAATAAAACCCTTCATCCTCTACTGCGTGGGTGATGGCAAGATTTGTAACCCCCGGCTGTGCCACAACACAGCGATTAGCGTAATCAATATCAAGAATGCGATTAAACTTTCCCATCGCCAGTAACACCGCGTCAGCTAATGGCAATGCCCCGCCAGACAATGAAGTGCCAGAGCCGCGCGGAACAACCTTAATGCCTTCCCTATGACAATAACGCATGATATCAGAAACCTGTTGAACAGTTTCTGGCAACACCACTACTAATGGCAATTGTCGATAGGCTGAAAGCCCATCAGCATCATATGCGCGGCGACCTTCTTCGCTATCAACGACAGAAGCCGCAGGGACGATCTTTCGCAATGATGTTAAAATGGCCTCTCGGCGAGCAATCACAGAGGCATCAGGTTCAGGCATTTGCATGGATTAACCCTTCTCAACACGACGTCAGACTACAGAATCATGTGATCATTATTACCTTTAAAGATAACTGAATTTGACCCAAATCAGGCGCAATAGCAAGAGAGCAGCATTTTTTATTAGGGGAAAAGCAGAATGCCACATTCACCCAGATAAATTTTACACCCTAGCAATTTGATTTTGCTATTGCTTTACGGATCGTTAGGCTTAATAAATGCTACTTAGAATAACCTAACGGCATGGAGAAAAATTGTGAAAAACATCGCAACAAAACTAGCGCTTGTAACAGGCCTTTGCCTTAATCTTGGTTTTACTATGATCAGCACTGCCAGCGCTGAAACCAAAGTCGGACTTCTGTTACCTTATACAGGCACTTATGCCTCACTCGGTAATGCTATCACTGAGGGATTTGAACTCGCCATCGAAGAAGCTGGTCGCACAGAAGAATTCACGATTGTCATTGAAGATACGGAAATGAAACCGCCTGTTGGCCTCGCCAAAGCACGCAAGCTTGTGTATCAAGATGAGGTTGATGTCATCGCAGGGGTCGTATCATCAGGGGTTCTTGGTGCTATGCGTGATTTTATACACCAATCCCAAGTGCCGCTGATTGTTGCCAATGCTGGGAATAATCTGGCAACAGGCGAAAACTGCTCACCTTATATTGTGCGCGTATCGTTTTCTAATGGTCAAATTAACCGTCCCATGGGAACTTGGCTTTCCGAAAATGGGGTTAAGACCATCTATACCCTTGCACCTGATTATGCTGCCGGTCATCAAATGATTGACGCCTTTACCGAAGCCTTTACCGCCGCTGGGGGTGAAGTCATCGGATCAGAGTTTACACCCTTTGGTCAAACTAAGGATTTTGGCCCTTATCTGACCAATGCCCAAGCATCTGGAGCAGATGGCATTTTTGTTTTCTACGCAGGGGGTGAAGCGATTAATTTTGTCAAACAATATGGCTCATTTAATATCAAAACGCCTCTTTATGGCTCTGGGTTTCTGACTTCCCCTCTTTATGTAGAGGCTGAAGGTGATGCCGCGATTGGGGTCAGGGCGTCTTTGCATTATATTCCCACCTTGGATACCGCCGAAAATAAAGCCTTTATCAAGGCCTTTCAGGCAAAGTATAACACCATGCCGTCCGAATATGCTGTCCAAGGATATGATGCGGCGCTAGCCTTAATGGCGGCGGTTGATAATGGCGGTGTTGATCGGGCAACATTGGCATCACAACTTCCTCATGTCAGCTATGTTGGGCCGCGTGGGCCATTGGAAATTGATCCAGCCACGAATAATATCGTCCAGAACATTTATATCTATGACACCGTTATGGAAAATGGGGCGTTAACCCAGAAGATCATTGATACCGTTCCTGCTGTCCGCGACGACGTGGCAGGGTGCCAAATGTAACACATTACGGATGGCTTGGGTGATCCAAGCCATTCCTCTTTTTCCCATGACCAGGAGACCATCTCCATGGATCTGTCGTTTTGGATACTGCAATTTCTTAATGCCATGCAGTATTCCATGTTGCTATTTCTTTTGTCTATTGGCCTAACCGTCATTTTTGGGCTGTTGCATTTTGTCAATTTGGCACATGCCTCGCTCTATATGATGGGGGCGTATATCGGCATTTCAGTGGCAGCAATGACAGGTAGTTTTTGGGCCGCTTTTTTCCTTGCCCCTATGTTTGTGACCCTGATCGGGGCGGTGCTCTATTTCACCTTGATTGACCGCATGCGAACCGCAGGCCCTATGAATCAGGTGTTGGTAACCTTTGGGTTGATATTTGTGTTTCTAGATCTCGTTCGCATGGGGTGGGGGGATATTGCCCTTGGGTTAGATGGCCCAGCGTCTTTGTCGGGCACAACGCGTTTGCTTGGCGTTGATTATCCGGCCTATCGTCTTTTTATCATTGCCCTTGGGTTAGGGGTGATGGCGACAATGTGGTTGGTGCTGGCCCGCACCCAAATCGGGGCGATGATTAGGGCCAGTGTTGAAAATACCAATATGGCCGCCGCTTTGGGGATCAATGTCAGCAAATTGTTTTTTCTGGTGTTCTGTTTTGGCTGTGCGCTGGCTGGCCTTGCCGGGGTTGCTGCTGCGCCCATTCTTTCTGCAACAACAACGATGGGGATCACCATTTTAATTCCAACGCTTATCGTCGTCGTGATTGGCGGACTCGGAAGCCTAGAAGGTGCGATTGTGGGATCAGTCATTATCGGGTTTATGGAAACTTTTGGTGCTGTAATGATACCGTCTTTTTCAGCAGTACTCACCTATGCGTTGTTAGCAGTGGTGTTAATATGGCGTCCGCAAGGGCTTATCCCAGCGCGAGGTTAACATGTTTTATCAAACCAAACTTCGTAGCATTACGCTCATCGCTGCGCTGATTTTTCTGGCCTGCTACGCCAGTTTTGGCAGTTACTTTGCGCGTGAAATTGTTGTTGAGATTATCATCCTTGCCATTCTTGCGATCAGCCTTGATCTTTGTGCGGGATTTGGCGGCATGGTTTCGCTTTGTCATGGGGCGATGATGGGTGTAGCGGCTTATGGTTTCGCTATTATGAGCGCCAAATTAGGATGGCCTCTTTTCCCTTCCGCCCTAATCGGCTTATTTGCGGCAGTTGTGTTTTCCGGATTAGTGGGGTGGGTGACATCTCGCACTAACGGCATTTTCTTTATCATGGCGACACTCGCCTTTGGTCAAATGGCCTATACGTTCTTTTTCAAATCCCGCTGGCTGGGCGGTGATGATGGTTTTGGGGGTATAAGCCGTTTTGATCTTAGCATGATAGGGTTAGAAACCAACGACTCCCTTGTTTTTACCTATATCGGATTGGTCATACTTTTGCTGGCTTATGGATTAACCGCCATAGTAATGCGTTCAGGTTTTGGGCGCACCCTAAGCGGCATTCATGTGAACGAAGATCGGATGAAAGCGCTTGGCGTTAATACTGCTGCGCATCGCGCTAAAGCCATGGCTTTTTCCGGATTTATTGCTGGTTTAGCGGGGATTATCGCTGCCCAACATACGCTTTATATTTCCCCTGAATTGCTCATCTGGACCACATCAGGTGAGGCTTTGATCGTTGTGATATTGGGCGGCCTTGGTACGCTTGTTGGCCCAATTATTGGGGCTATTTTGTTAGTATTAATGAAGCATGAGATTTCTAATTACACTGATTATTGGCATGCTTTTATCGGGTTAGTTTTAATTTTCACCGTTTTGGCAGGTGGTCGCGGCGTGTTTGGTCAAATAGAATATTGGTTTAACAAATTGACGCAAAAGCATCAAAGCACAACAAAACCACATGGTGACGACCATGCTTGAGGTTAAGAGCTTATCCAAAGATTTTGGAGGCTTGCAAGTCATCCATGATTTATCGTTATCAGTGACACCTGGTGAGCGCCGAGTGATTTTGGGCCCAAACGGGGCGGGCAAGACCACCTTATTTCATCTGCTGGCAGGGACACTAAAACCTAGCAACGGTGAGATCTTTCTCGATGGTCAACCCATCAGCACCTATGATGCTGTTAAACGTGCGCGGTTAGGCATTGCGCGTAGTTATCAGAAAAATAATCTGTTTGAAACCTTGACGATCAGAGAAAACCTGATGCTTGCCGCCGCCGCCGCTTTGGGCAAATCTACCCATATGTTCAAAGATACCAGCAAGCATGCTGATATCCGTCAGCGCATTGATGAGATTGCAGAGCAAGTTTTCTTAGAGGATCAGTTGGATCAAACGGTTGCAACCGCCTCTTATGGTAACCGCCGCCAGCTTGAGGTTGGTCTTGCCCTTGCCACACGCCCAAAACTGTTACTGATGGATGAACCAACATCTGGTGTTGGTCCAAATATGATTGATCGTTTTCATCGCCTCTTAGAACAGCTTCCCCGGGATATTACCGTGCTGATCATTGAACATGATATGGATTTGGCCTTTGGTGTGGCGGATCTGATTACGGTATTAAACTTTGGTGAAAAAGTGTTTGAAGGCACGCCCACCGATACACGCGGCAATGCCACGGTTCGGGATATCTATCTGGGGACAGGGGGGGATCATGCTTAAGGTATCATCTCTTGAAAGCGGCTATGGTGAGACGCAAGTTCTCCACGGTGTTGATATGGATATTCGCAAAGGCAGTGTTCATGCCCTTTTGGGACGCAATGGTGTTGGAAAATCCACAATGCTTAAAACCCTAATTGGTCAGCTTCCTGTGCGCCGCGGCCGCATCACTTTTCAGGAAACAGATATCACGGCTTTACCCTCTTACGCTATTGCCAGACATGGCATGGCGTATGTTCCGGAAACCCGTGATATTTTCGGGGCTCTGACTGTGCGCGAGAACCTGCAACTAGCTAGTCGGCTGGCACCATCAGAAGGGGCATGGAGCATGCAAGATACCCTTGCTTTTTTTCCCAATCTGGAAAAACGGCTTAACAATGGGGGTCATCAGCTTTCAGGGGGAGAGCAACAAATGCTAGCGATAGGCAGAGCTCTGATGACAGACCCTAATATTCTCATTTTGGATGAACCAACAGAAGGCTTAGCGCCTATCATTATTCAGCAGATTTTTGAAAAGCTATTAGCGTTGAAAGCGCGCGGAATGACCATTTTGCTGGTTGAACAGAATTTACATTTTGCCCTTGGGCTTGCGGATGATATCAGCCTGATGAGCAGAGGTGAAATTGTCTGGCACGGGACGTCTGAGACGCTGGCTCATGATACCGCCGCACAATCGCGCTGGCTTGGGGTGTAATTAACAGAAACCGCTTTCTTACATCGCATTCCTTGACATTCCTGGCCAGTTCACATTGAGTAAATCATTAATGGTCAATTGGAAAAGGTTGTCTGATGCGGATTATAACATTTGAACATAAGAATATGATTGGTGCCGGAGTGCTTACCCCTGACCATCAGATCATCGTTAAAGCCGAAGGCAAAGATGCCCTTAACGCTGTTCGCCACTTTGTTGAAAGCGGTGAGGATATCGCAACTTGGCAAGGCGGTAAGGCCAGCCTTAGCTTGGATGAGGTTCAGCTTTTGGCTCCTATCCCTGTTCCAGCACGTAATATTTTCTGTGTCGGCCTAAACTATTATGATCACGCCGAAGAATACAGCAAATCTGATTTTGATAAGTCTGATAAGCCTGCCATACCCTCTGTGCCTGTGTTTTTTACCAAAGCCACCACCAGCGTGATCGGGCCAGATGCCCCCGTGCGATCAAGTCTTGATCCCACCCAATCGGTGGATTACGAATGTGAATTATGTTTCATCATGAGCAAAACCGCGCATCAAGTGCGTAAGGCGGATGCCTTTGATTATATCTTTGGTTATACGCTGTTGAACGATGTTACCTCAAGGACGCTTCAGCAGCAGCATAACCAGTGGTTTCTTGGAAAAAGTTTGGATAGTTTTGCGCCGATGGGGCCGTCAATCGTCACCAGAGATGAGTTACCGGCACTTGATCACCTTTACATTTCCACCACTATCAATGGTGAGGTTAGACAAAAATCACCCATTTCTAATTTAATTTTTGATATTCCGACCTTAATTGAAACCTTGACGGCGACTATGACTTTATTACCAGGAGATATTATTGCCACCGGCACACCTGTTGGCGTCGGATTAGGATTTAAGCCGCCCAAATTTCTGAAGCCTGGTGATATGATGACGGTGGCGTGCGATGGTATTGGCGAATTGACAAACCCGGTCATCTGAATATGACCGAACGGATAGGGAGAAATAAGATTATGACAAACACTAAAGCGATATGCGTTGATCACCCCCTGATCCAACATAAACTAACCATCATGCGAAAAAAGGACACGCCTTCCTTTCTTTTCCGTCAGCTTTTAAATGAGATTAGCCAGCTTCTGACCTTTGAGGTTTGCCGCGATCTTAAAACCGAGCCTGTCACTATTGAAACCCCTTTGGAGACGATGGAAGGGCAAAAATTAGCAGGCAAAAAATTATGTCTGGTATCGATATTAAGAGCAGGAAATGGTCTGTTGGATGGCATGCTTGAGGTTATACCTTCAGCGCGGGTTGGTCATATTGGTCTTTATCGGGACCACGACACGCTTAGGCCTGTTGAATATTATTTAAAACTACCTGAGGCAATCGAAGACCGATTAACCCTTGTCGTTGACCCTATGCTTGCTACGGGATATTCCGCCATTGCGGCGGTAGATCGGCTAAAAAAGGCTGGGGCAAAGCAGATAAAATTTATTTGTCTTCTGGCTGCACCCGAAGGCATTGACGCCTTTTTTGAGCATCATCCCGATGTGCCGATTTATACCGCGTCTATTGACCGACAGTTAAATGACCTAGGCTATATTATGCCGGGGTTAGGCGATGCAGGTGACCGCATTTATGGCACCAAATAAATAGGCAATCTGTTACCGGGAATGATGCCCGATAGTGAAATTGTTTCCGGCCCTATCTGTCCCATTAATCAGATAAAGCGGTCTTGTCCCATAACCTTGTTTGGGATGTTTTTTTCCAATTTCGGCCCCTTGCGCGTGATCATAAAAACTTGATGCTGGCATCAACCGAATAATAAAGGCCGCTCTGCGTTTATCAGTGCGATTGGCGGTCGACCCATGGATCATATAAACATCATGAAATGATACCTGCCCTGCCTTAATAATAAGCGATTCGGCTGTATCCTCGTCAAAATGATCAGCATCAGTGACAAGATTGATCGTTTTGTCGTTACCTTCAACCCAAGAGTGGCTGAACAATTTATGTGCCTTATGCGAACCCGGAATAAACTTCATTGGCCCGTTATCTGGCGTCACATCATCAAGCGGTATCCACACCGTTAGCACCTCAAGCGGTTTAATGGGATAATACTCCCCATCTTGGTGCCATGGGGTTTCTTTGCCGCTAAAAGCAGGCTTGCCAAAAATCGTTGTTCCCCAAAGGATAATATCCTCACCAATCAGTTGCGAAGCGATAGAAATCAGTCCGGGGTGGCTGGCGAACTCCAGCCATTTTTCTGACCCTATAACGCCCATCGAGCCACCATCCGTTTGATGGGGCGCCATCATAATATCAGATTGCAAATGGCTGTTCCGTTCAAGCAACTGCTGATATTCTTCACGCATGTCCGCGATCAGCTCTTGCGGCAATTCCCATGTGGGAACAATCCACCCTTTATCGTGATATTGCGCCAGTTCAGCATCAGACAACCGCGCATCAGTCATGATAACCTCCCTCGTATGATGACATACTATAGCCTGACGGTTTCAGGCTTGTTCCATGAATTTTGACTGAAATTTCTGTCTCGGCAAGTCTTTTTGCTATTCTTGGCAAAGACAGGACCAAAACGCGGTTGCTTAATCTTAACAGCCTGATTGTTTTTTTAACTCAATCAGCCGATCAATCAGCTGGCGTTCTTGGCGCAACACACTATTAAGGGTTAGCGTGTCTTCTAACGAGGCGGCCTTGGTTTTTTCTTTTGCTAAAATCTGAAGCGAAGAGCGAATGGTCGCCATTTCGGCATCAAACTGATCCTTTAATTGCTGTATCTGTTTTTGCTCTGCTAGACATTCTGCGTGAGCTGAACTACCAGCTTGAAGCCCAAACCCTTGCTCACAGATAGCTTGTGGGGAAGGCCCTTGATCACGGCAGGTTGTCGCCATGGCAGATCCAGTTACCCCTCCTATTGCTGCAAAAAAAACAACACCTGATATGAGGTTCATTTTCGCCATTTTCTGTCTCGGTCGCGGTTAAGGCTTGATGTAATCATGGCACTGCAATGCTGTCAAATGCGCCTCAAGCACAATCCCTATTGTTGAAAAGTCTTAACAATAACCGCAAAGGGGTTGATCCTTTGGGTATCACAATGTTTTATGGATAGGGCATAGTTAAGGAGGCATTCATGAAACCGCTCAAAAACTCCGTGAAGGCCATGGTCGCCGCCGCACGCGAAAAGATCACTGAGTATTCCGTCAGCGAAGTAATCCCAATGCTGGATCAAGATGATGTGGTTATCGTTGATATTAGGGATATCCGCGAGCGGCAAAAGCTGGGCTTTATTCCTGGCAGTTTTCATGCCCCACGCGGAATGTTAGAGTTTTGGATAGACCCCGATAGCCCCTATTTCAAAGATATTTTTGCCCAAGATAAACGTTTTATTTTGCATTGTGCCTCTGGGTGGCGATCAGCCCTATCAGCCGCAACTCTTCAAGATATGGGTTTTGAGGCCGCACATATCACCGAAGGGTTCAATGGCTGGGTCGATGCTGGTGGCCCTGTTGCCTTTCCTGATAACAACACTTCCTGACGAAATGCCCAACTCAACCCCCGACGCCCCAATATCTTATATCGATCGCACAACAACCTATTACCTTGGTCTTGGTTACGATAACCCTTACCAATGGGCGCAGTATGATGACGTCCCTTTTGCTACTGTTAATAAACCTTTAGCGATGATGCGTATCGGGCTGGTGACAACGGCGGCTCTATATCAAAACGATAAAGGGGATCAAGGGCCAGGGGCGCCCTATAACGCAGCGGCAAAGTTTTATGACGTTTACCGCCAGCCCATAAATCCTATGCCTGATGTTCGCATTTCACATGTGGCGATAGATCGTGATCATACCACCGCCGAAGATATGGGTAGTTATTTCCCGTTAAAAGCCCTGCTAAGAGCAAGCCGCACCGGAACCATTGGTGAGGTGGCTGATCATTTCTATGGCTTTCCAACCAACCGTTCTCAGCGCACGCATTTAGAACAAGACATCCCACAGCTCGTTGATATGGTTAAGTCTGATCATATTGATGCTGTCATTGCTGTACCGAATTGCCCTGTCTGTCATCAGTCTGTTGCCTTGGCCATGCGCGGGATTGAGGCGGCAGGCATCCCTACGGTCATCATGGGCTGTGCCAAAGATATCGTTGAACGCGTAGGTGTAGCGCGATTTTATTTTTCTGATTTCCCCCTTGGTAATGCGGCAGGCCGGCCAAATGATATCGCCTCACAGGATAATACGCTTGCCGGGGCCTTAGAAATGTTAACTGCTACAACTAGGCCCCGAAGCACGGTAACCTCACCCTTAAAATGGCATGGCAAAGCGGACTGGAAAACCAATTATTCCAATATCGCTATGCTTACCCCAGAAGAAATCAGCGCTCGGCGGAAGGCGTTTGATCAAGGTAAGGCAGTTGCGGCAAATAAGCGGGAAACCAAAGATAAACGATAAAGAAAACCATATGGTTCTTAGTAATCTTTTTCATAAGGCAATTTCACAGAGATCATGACCAATGATAAGCTCACCCTGATAGGTTTTTCTCACAGCCTGCTCATAATCTGAGCGACTGACCAACGGGCCTATCTGTGGAACAAAATGATTAATCACCAGTTGCTTACATTTTGACATTGTGGCGATACGGCCAGCGTCCTCACATGAGGTATGACTAGCACTGAAATGCGACCAGAGGTTAGGCTCAATCTCTTTGTTCATTTCACATAATTTTTGCGCGGCCCCTATGTGCATCACCTCATGAATGAGAATATCTGCCCCTTTGGCAAAATCAGCTAGCGGCGGATGAAAGCAAGTGTCTGCTCCGAAGACGATAGTTTTATCCGATGTTTCTACTTTAAGCGCATAACATTCTTCTACCGGAGGATGACAGACTTTACACGCTGTTACCCGGATACGGTTATCTTGGTAAATCTCACCGCTATGATATTCTTGCCATGTGATCAGCTCAGAGGGATCGGCCAGACCTTCATCAGCTATGCGAATACCAATATCATAAGCTTGACTAGCCAGCGCATGATGCATCAGATGGTTTAACCCTTGCGGTCCATGAACAGCAATCGGATGCGGCTTGGCCGCGTTCCATGCCGTATATAATAATGCCCCCAATTCCAGATTATGATCACTGTGATGATGGGTGATAAACACCGCTTTGAGATCCGCAAAGGATAACCCTGCCTGAACATATTGCCGTGTCACACCAAGTCCGGCGTCAATCACATAAGCATGCCCATCAATGACCAGCGCATGGCTAGTTGGCCATGCGCCATCACGCGTGATCACAGGGCCACCCTTCGTTCCAAGTAAGATTAGTCTGTTTTTCCCCATGGCCTAGCATAGGCGAAAGCCTGATCAGATGCGATGCCTTTTTGTTATTATCAAAGCTTGCTGATTGCCTGTGTTTCCGCCTAATATCAATATTGTGAGGACACCATGATTTACCTGCATAAGATATTACCGCTTCTCATTAGCCCACTTGCAATCAGCCTATTTCTGATCTTAATAGGGATATATTCACGCCGCCACAGATATAGTCTGATGGCGGTGTTTATTTTGGTGATTTCTGCGCTCCCGATCACAGATAAGATTTTGACTGCCTATCTGGAAAAAGATCAAAACTTTATCGCGATCAAAGATGCCCCCACCGCTGATGCCATCATTGTGCTTAGCGGCATGTCATCGCGCACAACCATTAAAGGCGATATTCTGATAGAGTTTAATTCCGCCGTAGATAGGTATTTTGCCGGTGTCGCATTGATGAAAGCTGATAAAGCCCCGTTACTAATCTTTACGCGCGGCTTAGTACCATGGGAGAAAGGGGTGCCAGAAGGAGAGTTTCTTGCCGCCCAAGCAATGGTTGATGGCATTGCTGAAAACCGTATTCAGCTCACGGAAACTGTTGAAAATACCGCGGCAGAAGCCAAGGCTGTCAAGCAAATGATGACTTCGGAAGATGCGCGTATCATTCTTGTGACATCAGCTTTTCATATGCCTCGCGCTAAGAGACTATTTTCAGCTGCAGGGGTTGAGGTTATTCCCTATCCCGTGGATTTTCGGGCCAATGATCGGCGCACTACTATTTTGGATTTTCTCCCCAGCGCAAATGCCCTTGGGGGAACTTCACATGCGATCAGAGAGATGATTGGCCGTGGATGGTATGCTTTGCGGTATTAATACCAAGCATCGGGCATTTCCTGTTTGCGCTTATCCACATAGGCCAACAGTTCTTCTTTTACGCCTTCATCCATGGCTGGAGGTTGATATTCTTTAAGTAAATGTTGCCAACGATCATAGGCACGGGCACGCATATCTAGCGCCCCTTCATCTTCCCAACTTTCTACATTTTCGCTATGGCTAAGATCCGGTTCATAAAACGCGGTCTGATAATTTCGCATCGTATGGGATGATCCTAAGAAATGCCCCCCGGCGTCGACTTCGGCATAAGCATCCTGCGCCAACGCTTCAACAGAGGTGTCGAGACCTTGATCAAGGATTTTTTGATAACTGCCCAGCCGATCCGCATCCATGATAAGCTTTTCAAACCCAACACATAATCCGCCTTCTAACCAACCCGCCGCATGAAGAACAAAATTAGCCCCAGCTAGCATAGTCGAATGCATGGAGTCTGCGGATTCATAAGCAGCTTGTGCGTCTTCAATTTTTGATGCTGTTAATGAGCCGCCACAACGCAAGGGTAGTCCTGCACGCCTCGCCATCTGACCAACCGCATAATTCGAAATGACCGGTTCAGGCATCCCAAAGGTTGGTGCGCCAGATTTAAGAGACATCGAAGACAGGAAGTTCCCAAGCACAAACGGTGCACCAGGGCGAATGAGTTGCGCATAGGCACAAACCATCAATGCCTCTGCCATTGCTTGGGCAACACTGGCAGATGTAGATACTGGCCCCATCGCCCCAGACAGAATAAACGGCACCACAATAATACCTTGACCACGGCCACAATAGACCCGAACCGCTTCGGTCACCACCCTATCGACTAGCAAGGGGGAGTTAGTGTTGACATTGCCTAGTATCACGCAATCCTTTTCCATCACCTCACGACCGAAAATAATCTCTGCCATGGCAACACTATCTTCGGCACGGCTCATTTCTGTGATCGCCCCAAGATGGGGCTTATCCGACAAGGTCATATGCGCATACAACATGTCCAAATGCCGTTTGTTAACTGGAATATCACAAGGCTCACAGGTGACCAGCCCTCCGTGATGCAAATTTGGATGCAGATACGTCAGCCGCACCAAATCCTGAAACGCCGCGATATTTCCATAACGGCGGCCACCTTTGAGATCACGAACAAATGGCGCGCCATAAATGGGGGCAAAGACCTGATGCTGACCACCAATAATTACTGATCTTTCGGGATTGCGAGCTAACTGCCTGAAACTTGACGGAGCTTTCCGGCACAAGGATCTGATCCAGTCTGCTGGGGCGCGAATGATATCACCTTCAACCCGAGCGCCTTCTTTTTTCCATAATGCGACTGAAGCCGGATCATCACGAAAGGCAACCCCTTTGTTTTCAATTAGCCAGTCAATCTGTGCATCAAGGCGCGATAGCGCTTCGTCATCAAGAACATCAAAATAAGGAAGAACACGGCGAATATGTGGTGATGCTGGAGCCGCATTTGTCTTCGCAGATTTATGCCTTGCTGAAGCACCGCGTCTCGCCATTTTTTCCTACCACATGTTTCAGTTTGGTTAGCACGATCGTATAGATAATTCCTATTTATTCAAGTCAGCATTAGGATTTTTGCATATCCCTAACAGTCCCTTTTTCCTATCACAATGACGCGAAGGAAAAGCAGTTGCCATGATGCGGATGAGCCGTCAGACTAATAGATCAAATTGACTAAAAGCTACCCCCTGCGCGAGGCGCATCTGATAAGCTAAGGAGTTTCAAATGGCTAAGGCAACCCTTGATCTTCATTTTGTTCGCCAACAATTTCCAGCTTTTTCTGAGCCATCTCTGAAAGGGCAGGCGTTTTTTGAAAACGCTGGTGGGTCTTATATGTGTCAAAACGTCATTGATCGTTTTTCCGCCATTTATCATCAGCGCAAATTGCAACCTTATTATGCTTTTAAAGCGTCTGCTGAACTGGGGGCGGAAATGGATTTAGCCCATCAGCGCATGGCTAGGTATTTGAATGTAGATATAGATGAAGTTATGTTTGGCCCATCCACATCACAAAACACTTATGTTTTGGCACAAGCATTAAAAGAACGCCTAAAACCTGGTGATGGGATTATTATTTCCGGGCAAGAGCATGAAGCCAACACCGGGGTTTGGCGAAGACTTGAAGCTGCAGGAATGCGGATCATCATCTGGGAAGTTGATCCATCTTCAGGTCAGCTTGATCTTAATGATTTAGAAGGATTGATAGACGATAAGATCAAAATGGTCGCAATGACGCATTGCTCAAACCTTGTCGCGGATATTAATCCTGTTCGCAAAGTGGCTGATATGGCTCATGCTGCTGGGGCGATTTTGCTGGTTGATGGGGTATCGTATTGCCCACATGGATTTCCTGATCTGGATGCACTAGGCGCTGATATTTATCTGTTTTCCAGTTATAAGACTTATGGCCCTCATCAAGGGGTGATGGTGATACGCAAATCTGCTCGTTATCTGCTTGCCCCTCAAGCTCATTATTTTAATCATGATGTTCCCTCAAAATGGATGGTTCCAGCAGGGCCGGATCATGCCCAAATTGCCGCTGCAAATGGCATGATGGATTATTTTGATGCTCTTGATGCGCATCATGGCGGCGGCGATGATGCGATGCGGCCGCGCCGGGTTGAAGCGCTGTTCCATGCTGCTGAACAAGAGAACCTGAAGGTGATGCTAGATTATCTTGGGCAACGCAATGATATCCGTTTACTTGGGCCAAGCGATGCCACTAGGCGTGCCCCGACGGTAAGTTTTGTTTCCTCAAGGCTGGCCTCACAAGATATTGCCAAACAGCTCGCTAGTCATGGCATAATGGTGGGTGGCGGAGATTTCTATGCTGTCCGATTGCTTGAAACTATGGGGGTTAATGCTAATGATGGTGCGGTACGGTTATCCTTTGTTCACTATACCAGTCGGGATGAGATCAACGCAGCACTAAAGGCGCTTGACCAAGTGCTTTAAGCCTTATCTTTCCATCATGCTTAGGCCAAAACAGAAATGGTAATTACTCCACCTGATGATAGACTGCTTGCTGATGCTGCGCGCTGGCAACATGATGGACATGGCTTAGCCATAGCGGTAGTCATTCGCACATGGGGATCATCTCCACGCCAGCCAGGTAGCCTTATGCTGATCCGCGATGATGGATTGCTAGCCGGGTCTGTTTCCGGCGGCTGTGTCGAAGGCGCTGTGAAAGAGGCTGCCAGCCAGAGCCTTTTAGATGGCCAAAGCCAAAGGCTTGATTTCGGTGTCACAGATGAAACCGCATGGCAAATTGGGCTTTCCTGTGGGGGCGAGGTCAGCGTCTGGATATGCCCATATCAAGCCATGGAACATGGGCTGTTGGATGTGGTTTCAACACGGCTATCACAGCATGAAGCTGTGCATCTTAGGTGCGATCTGACTAATGGGGGAGGCCTGTCTTTGGTGAGTGTGAATGATCATGATCAACACCAAGCTAATGCCATTCACCCTGATGGGAGTAGTTTTCAATTAAACCTTAAACCAATGCCGCGGCAGTATCTTATTGGTGCAGTTCATATAAGCCAGCATCTGGCCCCAATGACAATGGTGGCTGGCTATGAGGTGACAGTCATTGACCCAAGACAAGATTTTGCCAATCCTGATCGCTTTGCTGATGTTGAAGTGATCCCAAGCTGGCCGGATGAAGTGCTAAACCAAGCGGATTATCCGCTTGATGAAAACACCGCTCTTGTAACC
>JAQCJL010000018.1 GCA_027593125.1 Pseudomonadota bacterium
ATGGTCGTTGCCCTCAAAGGTGGGGGCAAGAATATCGCTGTAGCGGACGCGCTGAACTATGTTTATGGCTATGGCGTTGGCATTGATATGACGCGCCGTGATCTGCAGAGCGTTGCCAAAGACCAACGCCGCCCATGGGAGCCGGGGAAAGCGTTTGAGCGTTCCGCCCCAATGAGTGCAATCGTGCCTGCCTCTGATATTGGTCATCCTGATCTTGGTCAGATCATGCTTAGCGTAAATGGCGAGATGCGTCAGCAAGGGGATTTGGGGCAGATGATTTGGAAGGTCGCCGAACAAATTGCCTATCTGTCACGGTTTTATGATATCGCTGCTGGTGATGTGATTATGTCTGGCACCCCATCCGGCGTTGGCCCGGTGCAAAAGGGCGATGTGATCCATTGTGTGATCGCAGGCGTGGGTGAGATGACGACCACCGTTGTCTGATGACGCGGCTAATTTTTTGATGACCTCTTACCCAGAATGAAATGTCAGGATCCGCAGTGAAACAACAGCATAAGGATGTCGTCATCATTGGCGCAGGCGCGGCAGGGTTATTCGGGGCCAGCATCGCGGCGGCGCGGGGGAAATCCGTGGTGCTGATGGATCACCGCAAGAAAATTGCTGAAAAAATAAGAATTTCAGGCGGCGGCCGCTGTAACTTTACCAATATCCATTGCCGCCCTGAGCATTTTATTTCCAACAATCCCCATTTTGTCAAATCGGCCTTGGCTGGTTATCGGCCTGCGGATTTTATCCAACTGGTTGAGCGTTATGGCATCCATTATCATGAAAAGAAATTAGGCCAATTATTCTGTGACAATTCTGCCGAAGAAATCATTGATATGTTGCTGGCAGAATGCCGTGCCGCCAAGGTTGAGATGGCGTTCGGAACACCGATCAAAGCGATCACAAAAACCGGTGATCATTTCACCATCACCACCGAGCATCATAACCTCTCTGCCCCGTCTGTCATGATCGCCACAGGGGGGCTGTCTATCCCTAAAATAGGCGCAACGGGGTTTGGCTATGATATTGCCAAACAGTTTGGTATGGCGATTATCGCACCTAAACCTGCGCTTGTTCCCATGACCTTTACGGATGCTCTGAAAACTCTATGTGCGGAGCTGTCGGGGTTGTCGCTTGACGCCATTGTTGGGTTTGGTAATGCCCGTTTTGCCGAAGGCCTGTTGTTTTCGCATCGTGGATTAACGGGGCCATCAATTTTGCAAATCTCATCCTATTGGCGCGAAGGTGAGGCCATCAACATTGATCTGATCCCCGGGATCAATATGGGGGAAGAATTGGTAAAGGCTAAACACGCTCATCCAAAGCAGGTTTTGCAAACCCATCTGTCTCATTTCCTGCCTAAGCGGCTTGCTGGTGAATTATGCGCGCTTTATCAGCTATCAGGTCGTCTCGCAGATATTCCGAACAAAGCCCTCTCTGTGATGGGTGAGGCGATCAACGCATGGCGGGTTAAACCTGCTGGTACCGAAGGGTATCGCACGGCGGAGGTGACCCTTGGCGGTGTTGATACCGCAAATTTGTCATCACGGGATATGCAATCCAAAACCTGTTCAGGGTTATATTTCATTGGTGAGGTGGTTGATGTCACAGGCCATCTCGGCGGCCATAATTTTCAATGGGCGTGGTCATCGGCCTATGCCGCCGCCAGCCATGTTTAACCAAGCCCTAACAGATGTGAGGAGACAGAAATGAGAAAAACCGAAAACCTTGGATATGTTCTGGGTTTGATGGGGGTGATTGCCTTTAGCCTCACCTTACCAATCACAAAATTTCTCACCCCCCATCTTTCAGTGTGGGATATTGGCTTTGGTCGCAGTTTGCTGGCTGCTGTTGGATCGGTTTTGATTTTGCTGATTTATCGCGCGCCATGGCCAAAAACGCGCCATTGGAAACGGCTGGTGGTGGTGGCAAGCGGCATTGCTTTTGGCTTTCCTATTCTTACGGCGGTGGGAATGCAGTCTGTGCCATCAAGCCATGGCGGCGTTATTTTGGGCGGTATGCCATTGGTGACGGCATTGATCGGCTGTTTTATTTCGGGGGAAAGGCCAAGTTGGCTGTACTGGGCGGTGGCAATTTCGGGGTTTTTAACGATTGCCGCCTATTCCCTTATCAGTGCAGGTGGGGAAGCAGATTTTGCCCTTTATAAGGGTGATCTCGCGTTATGTGGTGCCGCCATCTTTGCTGGTTTGGGCTATGCCCAAGGCGGCTTATTGGCACGCGAATTAGGCGGCTGGCAGGTGATTTGTTGGACACAGATTGTGGCCTTGCCTTTGCTCATCTTGCTAACATGGCGTTATGGTGATGCCGCAAATTTTGGCGCTATGCCCATAAGCGGCTGGATCGCCTTTGTTTTCTTAGCCTTTGTCAATTCGCTTATAGGGTTCTTTTTCTGGTATAAAGCGCTGGCGATTGGCGGTGTCTCAAAGATTAGTCAGATACAGCTCTTGCAAACCTTCTTTACTTTTGGTTTTGCCGCAATGTGGCTGGGTGAGGCAATAACGCCGCTGATGGTGGTGTTTCTGTTAATAACGGTTGTTATTGTCTGGTTTAGCAAACACATACCCGTAACGGCGGATCTGACCTAAATCGTTCTAAATCATGGCTATTTGAACGGGGTTATTGATCACAAGGTTGCCGCGATCTTAAGGCCTTCATAAATGGCCTCTTCCACCGTTCTTGGGCTAAGGCAATCACCGATTACATGGTATGGTATACCAAGCCCTTCAAGAGCATTTTCAAGAGCTGTGTCTGGAGCATGGCCGAGTGCGGTGACAAGAGTATCAACTTCGTTCAGAATAACAGGCTCACCGTTGAGCGTATGCTGAAAATATGCATCTTCGGCATCAATTCCGAAAAGCCGGACATGGGGAATAATCTCAACCCCAAGCTTGTGCAGTTTTCCCAGCCATGCATCGCGGGCATATTGCGGGATGGTCTGGCCTGCCACCATGCCATTTACTGCCAGTCTGACATGGCAACCATCAAGAGCCATGCGTTCTGCTAATCCCAAACCTACCCAGTCGCACCGCCAATCTGCCACTACGGCTCGTCTGCCAACATTAGCCTTGCCCTGCAAGACTTCCCAGGCGCTGACCACATGTGCTTCTTCGGCGCCGGTGATGCTAGGCTGATAAGGGGTTGCGCCGGTGGCGATGATCACGATGTCGGGGTTTCCCTCTTCTATCAATGTTGTCGTCACCCTAGTGTTGAGATGGATGGTAACGCCGCTCTGTTCACATTCACGCTTCAGGTTAGTAATTACACCGCCAAACTCTGCCCGGCCGGGTAGTAATTGAGCCAGATTGACCTGACCACCCAGCACCGGATTGGCATCATACAAGACTACCTGATGTCCGCGCATTGCTGCAATAGAACTGGCTTTCATGCCAGCCGGACCGCCACCCACAACCAAAACGCGTTTCCGCGTAGTGGCAGAGGTAAGCTGGCCAAACTCCAGCTCACGTCCGGTTTCAGGATGTTGGATACAGGAAATCGCATAAGCGTTGAGCATATGGCCAATGCACGCTTGATTACAGGCAACGCAAGCCCTGATATCATCCAAATCACCGCGCTGAGCTTTTGCTGGCATCTGAGGATCGGAAATCAACGCCCGGGTCATGCCACACATATCGGCTTGCCCGCTTTTTATAGCTTGCTCTGCCAGCTGAGGCTGATTAATGCGGCCAGCGACAAAGATAGGCTTGCTGACCCGCGACTTGATCGCCGCAGCGATGGGCAAAGTATATGCTGCTTCATACGCCATCGGTGGAACGATATGTGTTGATCCTGCCAGCCCTGCCGAGGTGCCAACGGTAACGTTGAAATAATCAAGATTGCTATTACCATCAAGGACGGTACATATCTCTAGCATCTCATCAAGCGCGAGACCGTCATGATCTTTTTCTTCTCCTGACAGGCGAACCCCAATGATCATATTCTCACCAGCGCCATGTCTGGTGGCGGCGATGGCGTCTAGCAAAAACTGAAGACGCTTTTCCTTGTTTCCTCCATAGGCATCGTTGCGCTGATTGACATTGGGGTTGAGGAATTGGCCAAGCAGATATCCATGCGAGGCCACTAGTTCAATTCCATCAAGTCCGGCTTCACGGATATGGGCGGAGGAAATGGCAAAGCCTTCTATGATGTCATCAATCAAGCGCAGGGAAATTTGTCTTGGCATAACGTGAAAACGTTCGTTTGGTATAGCAGAAGGAGCATAAGCCACCGGATGTGTGCCATCGGCTGCTAGTGTCATCTCACGCCCTGGATGCGTGAGCTGGGCAAAGACAAGGCATCCATGTGGCTGGCAGGCCTCTGCCAAATGCGCATAGCCAGGAATACAAGCTTTATCATATGCTCTTATCGCAGGCCGGCCACTATCGCCCGATGGATGAACCCGAGCAGCCTCGATAATAGTAAGGGCAGCACCGCCTTGCGCTTTTGCCCCATGATAAGCCGCCATTCGCTTAGACGGCTTGCCGTCATCAAGCATTACGGCCATATGACCAGTTGAAAAAATACGATTTTTCAGGGTCTTGCCTCGCAGAGATAAGGGTTGAAAAAGATGGTCAAGCCCATTGTGCATGGTTTGTTTCCTCATCAGCCCTTATCGCATGGCTTTACCATCAGGATCATAGGGAGAATCCGCAATGATCTTGGCTGATTTTTCTACCCCAACGATATGTACGCTAAGCTCCGTTCCTGGTTTGGCTAATTCGGTATTGATAAGGCCCATAGCAAGCGATTTGCCAATCGTATGCCCATATCCGCCAGAGGTCACAAAGCCGACTTTTTGGCCATCAGACCAGATGGGTTCATAACCACTTGCATCAGCATCATCCGCATCAATTTCTAGCGTCACTAATTTTTGCCTTGGTCCATTTCCCTCACGTTCTGCTAATGCTGCATTTCGACCAATGAAATCTTTTTTATTCCAATCAATCCAGCGATCCATTCCAGTCATGCCAGGGGTATAGCCTTGGGTAAACTCAGCAGACCATATGCCAAAGCTTTTTTCCAGCCGCAGCGATAAAAGCGCATTAAAACCGTATTCCCTCATCCCAAACGGTTCACCAGCGGCAAGCAAAAGACGGCGTAACGCGATGTGATCCCCCATCCGGCAATTGATCTCATAGCCAAGCTCGCCTGCCACAGAAAGACGTCCAACTTTGGCACGTATGAGGCCGATATCATACTCACCACAACCCATAAAAGTCAGGGCTTCGATATCGCTATCGGTTAGGGTGGCAATGACCTCACGCGATTTTGGCCCTGCCAGTGAAAACCCGACCATTTCCTCACCCAAATCACGAACGCTGACGCCATCACTAAGATGATTGTTAAACCAGCGCATATGCCATGCTCGTAGGTAATATGACCCCATAATCCAAAAGACCCCATCACCCCAATTAAAGATGGTCAAATCCCCTTTAAGTCTGCCATTTTCACTCAACATAGGGGCAAGTTTTACGCGGCCAGGGGCAGGGATTTTTCCTGCCATGATGTGATTTAGCCAATCCTCAGCCTTTGGGCCTGTCACTTCAAATCGAGAAAACCCAGAGATATCTAATAAACCGATTGAGGATCGGACAGCGCGACATTCCTTCCCCACTAAATCAAAAGCATTAGAGCGCTTTAATGATGGGGTTTCACAAAATCCGTCTCGGGCAAAATATAACGGTACCTCTAAATCCCAACTGTTCCCCCATAGGCATCCTGCCACGGTCATTTCACTGTGCGCTGGTGCCATTTTAAGAGGCCTGCCAGCGGGCAATTGTTCGTTCGGGTATGTCATAACAAATCGGCGAGAATAAAACTGACCTGTGGTTTCTTTGATATATTGCTTGTTTTCTGCGAACTCTCCGTAGCGGGCAATATCCATTCCATAGACATCTGCTTCGGGTTCACCATGGATCATCCATTCTGCTAAGGATTTGCCAACGCCGCCACCTTGAAGAAAGCCAGCCATGACAGCACAAGCACACCAGTAACCTGGCTTACCCGGAACAGGTCCAACAAGAGGATTGCCATCAGGAGAAAAGGTAAATGCCCCATTCACCCATGTTTTGACGCCAACATCCTGTAACGCAGGATAGCGTTCAAAGCCCATGATTAACTCTTTTTCAATGCGATCAGTTTGTTCTTGGAACAATTCCATCCCATAATCCCACGGGGCGCCATCCATAGCCCAATGCTCATGATTAATTTCATAAATTCCTAACAAAACGCCGTGCTGATCCTGACGCAGATAGGTGAACCCCTCAAGATCAACCGTCATCGGCACTTCAAAATCCAGCTCTTGTAGTTTGGGTATCGTGTCCGAAATCAGGTAATGATGCTTAAGGGGTGAAACGGGCAGTTCAATTCCTGCCATTCGGCCAACCTGTTTGGCCCAAAGACCAGCGGCATTGACCACATGTTCACAAGTAATGCTGCCCTTATCGGTGTTGATGCGCCAGCCATCTTTGGTTTGTTCGAGGGATTCTACCTTGGTATGTTCAAAATATTCTGCCCCGCGCTTTCGTGCCGCGACCGCATAGGCATGGACTGTGCCGGTGGTGTCAATATAGCCCTCACGGTCTGCCCACATTCCCCCCAACAACCCTTCGGTAGACATAATGGGGTTAAGCTCCCCAGCTTCTTCTGGGGTGACCAGACGACAATCTTCAATTCCGATTGACTGAAAGACACGATATGCTGATTGAAGCCATTCCCACCGGTCAGGCGTGCCAGCCATGGTTAAGCCGCCTGTCATATGTAAGCCGATATTCTGGCCGCTTTCTTCTTGGATCACCTCTAGCAAATCAATGGTATAAGCTTGAAGCGCGGCGATATTGGGATCAGCATTAAGTGCATGAATTCCCCCTGCGGCGTGCCAAGAGGACCCTGCGGTGAGCACAGACCGTTCCAACATACACACATCTGTCCAACCCATTTTTGCCAAATGATATAAAACCGATGCCCCCACGACGCCGCCGCCAATCACCACAACCCTATAATGTGATTGCATTGTTTTTGTGTTTTTCGCTTCCATAATCATCAAACCTTTAAAAACGTAATGAGGTTTTCTTACCCTTGATTTTATTCATTAAAATCAAGAAAAACCATTGCCATAGACTTAGTTTGCTGATTTAGGCTAATCAATTCGGTAATGTCATGTCAACGCCTATCCCTGTTTGCCTAGATGGCTCGGATAGGTGGGGTTCGTCTTTGCCCGGATAGGGCATTCCCGGTAATGGCAATCAGCAGAATAATACCGCCAATAACCGTATTGGTTGTTAAGGTTTCCCCTAAGAACAGCCATACCCAGAATGGCCCTAACACAACCTCTGCCAGAGACAGAAGCGTTA
Organism: Pseudomonadota bacterium; assembly: GCA_027593125.1. Classification (GTDB taxonomy): domain Bacteria; phylum Pseudomonadota; class Alphaproteobacteria; order Puniceispirillales; family UBA1172; genus UBA12202. The sequence continues at coordinate 7,377 of JAQCJL010000018.1, forward strand.
GTTCCGCTGCGGGAACAGTTCGTGAGCCAAGCGTATAAAGCACTAATCCAGCCCCAACCTGAAAAACCCCCATCCCAAGGGAAAATCCCATATCATTCGCAGAAAGGCTTAAAGGCAGGGCAATAGCAAAACAAATGACAGCCATAATAATGATGCCGAAAATACCAGAAAGAAAAACAACTGGCATCATATCTGTGGCCTTGCCGCGCCGAAGAGTGATTGTGAAAATAGCAAAACCAAGCGCAGAACCTAAGGCTGCGAGATTGCCATAGAGCGCAGAGCCGCCAAATTTATCCGCCACCATAATGACAATGCCAATGATGGCGATAATAATTGAAATCCATGTGGCACGGCGTACTTTTTCACCCAAGATCACCTGTCCCAAAATGGCAGTCATGAATGGCGCAGATGCAAATAATAAAAGTGCATTGCCCACCGATGTAACTTGAACTGAATATATTCCGCCAGCATAAGCAGCAACTAGTGCCAATCCCCCAATGACACCATTCCACCCCATTTTGCTTGCCAGAGTAATCGGGTTTTGCCGGCGCATAGCATAAATCACTATGGACAGAAACAGAGACAGACTAATTGAACGGAAAAATAGAATTTGCCATGCTGCCGCTTCTTCGATCATCCGCACCCCAAGGCCAACGGTTGACCAGAGCACGCCAGCCATAAAGACAAGCAAAATACCGCGAGAATGAGTGCTATAATCAGAGGTCATCAATTGTTTTCATTTTGAACAAACTGTATCTATTTAGACATGATTTTTTGGGAAATGGAAAATGGTTTTCTCAAGGCTTTACCATTAAAGGCAGGCACGCCTATAATAGGCCATGTAATGACCTTTCAAGGCTAAAATATGAAGATCGCTATTCTTGATCTGACGAGGCACCCTCAACCTTTACTGGCAGGGTTGCAACGTGCCAGTGATCAAATCTTAGACTGGCTTTCCCCAGCGTTATCGGATGCTGATTTCACTATTTATGACATTGCAGAAGCTGTTGATCCTATGCCTCTGCCTGATGCTTTTGATGGCTTAATCCTTAGCGGTTCAGAATTAGGGGTTTATGACGACGCACCGTGGATACCATCATTAAGACAATTGCTTATCGCAACAAAACAGGCAAGAAAACCAATTTTTGGCATCTGCTTTGGGCATCAGATTATGGCAGACACTTTTGGTGGTAAGGCCGAAAAGGCAAAAGGTGGAAATGTTATTGGGGTCAGAGATTTCACAGATGACCAAGGGCACAGGTTTCCAGCTTATGTCTGGCATCAAGATCAAGTGACGGAATTGCCGCCCGAAGCTTCGGTTATTGCAACTGCCTCTTATTGCCCTATGGCGGTGCTTCGTTACGATTTTCCAGCCTTATCAGTTCAATATCACCCTGAGTTTAGTGCCGACTTTCTGATGGGGTTGCTAAAACGTGGGCGTAATCATTTTGTTGACGCTGTGGTCGCTGATGCGGCCTGGGGGGAGATTTCAAACAAACCTGTAGACGGGCATCTGAATTGCCATCAGGTTGCCGTCTTTTTTCTTGACCATCAAGGGAAACAATCCCAATGACCTATGCTATCACCCACAATTCAAACAGTTTAGGAAGAAAGCTTCTGATTTTTGGCCTGATTATTTTTATGTTGGCATTAAGCCTTTTTGGTTTTGTAAGAAATAGCTTTGCCGAAACCATCATTAAGGGTTCAGCAAATAGCCAATTATCCGCATCGGTCATGGGGGTATTTGATCGTCCATGGGCGATGACCTTTATTGATAACCATCATCTTTTGATCACAACAAAACCTGGACAGTTATGGCTTTATCGCCTTGGCGGAAAGAGCGTTGCCGTTGATGGGGTGCCCCAGGTCATTGCCGATGGGCAGGGTGGTCTTGGAGATATTATTACACATCCTGATTTTCAGGATAATCAACAGGTTTATCTGTCTTATGTTGCCTCTGAAAATGGCGGCAATACTCGTTATGCGGCGGTAATGAGCGCTAAATTAGAACTTAACCCAACCCCAAAGCTTATTGATCATCAGATAATCTGGCGGCAATATCCGGCACTATCTGGGGGAGGGCATTTTTCACACCGGCTTGTCTTTGGCCCAAAAGGAACAGCCTATGCTGGTCAACTTTTTATTACCTCAGGGGATCGTCAGCGTCTTCAACCAGCGCAGGATTTTAATTTTGCATTAGGCAAAATTATTAGATTGGATGAATATGGGCAACCGCCGGCTGATAATCCATTTCAAGACAAAGGGGCATTAGCAAAAACTTTCTGGACATTGGGGCACCGCAATTTGCTGGGTATTGCCTTTGATAAAAACGGTCAGCTTTGGGCGCATGAAATGGGGCCACAACATGGTGATGAGCTAAACCAGATTATTAAGGGCGGCAATTATGGCTGGCCGCTTGTTTCTGAGGGCAATCATTATAATGGCACTGTTATTCCTAATCATGACACGCGCCCGGATATGATTGCCCCTGCGCTAGCATGGGTGCCGACTATTGCCCCATCGGGTCTCATTTTTTATGGCGGTGATCTGTTTCCAGAATGGCGTGGTAATGCATTTATTGGCGGCTTACGAAGCCAAGCGCTGATCCGCGTGGATTTTGTCAATGGGCATCCGGTTGAAGCAGAACGTTTTCGATGGTCAATGCGACTTCGTGAAATCGAAGAAGGCCCTGATGGAGCGCTTTATGTTCTTGAGGATGGCGCCCCTGCACGTTTGATCCGGTTAGTGCCGTGAGTGCTGATAAAGACCATTTGCATCCTGACTGGCAAAACCATGGTTATGCTCTGGCACAGTTTGTATCTGAGGCAGAAGGTATTGATGATCTTTTGCCACTGATCAGTACGGCAATCACTGATGGTTTTGCTTGCATGCTTGGCGGGGCGTCGTCGGAAGTCACGGGTCAGCTACTTGATGCCTTGGTTCCATCTTATGGCGGTGATACGCCTGTTTATGGAACAGGGAAATCGTTATCACCATCTTATGCGGCGATGGTTAATGCGGTATCGGCACATGCGCTAGATTTTGATGATTGGGAGGACCCTGGCAATACGCATCCCACCGCGGTGGTTTTGCCATGCCTGCTTGCTGTTGCTTCTCATGCTTGTTCGTCTTTACCGCCATCTGGCAGGGATTTTGCCCATGCTTACGCTGTTGGGCTTGAGGTGATTATGCGTTTGGGTGAGGTTCTTACCCTAGATCATTATGCACGCGGTTATCATGCTACTGCAACCTTAGGCGCGATCGGTGCGGCGGCGGCAGCGGCAAGGCTTATGCGATTGACACCTGATCAAACCCTCCATGCGCTTTCGCTTTCGGTGTCACAGGCCATTGGATACACAGGGCAGTTTGGGGCTAATGCAAAGGCGCTTCAGGCAGGCTTTGCCGCTAGGGCAGGGATGGAATCCGCTGTTCTGGCGGCAACTGGTATGACAGGACAGCCACATATCTTAACCTCGCGCCGGGGGTTTGTTGGCTTGATGGGCAATTATGATGCTGATCGACTTGATCAAATGGTGGCAACACTTGGCAAGCCTTGGGGGCTTTCTCGTTATGGGATTGTTATTAAGCCATGGCCATCATGTGGCTATACGCACCGCGTCATGACAGCAGCACAAGAGGCAAGGGAGAAGCTTGCAGGAAGACTAGATGAAATCACGGCGATACATGTCACGATGCCTGATTATCATTATGCTATTTTGCCTTTTGGTCAGCCAAATGATCAGAACGAAGCGTTGTTTTCTTTGCCAGCTTGTTTAGGGCAAATCTTAATTGAGGGGCGGCTTACTACCGCTGATTTAAGGGCAAAGTTTTGGCACAATAAAACCCTGAAACGGCTAATCACCTTGACCACTGTTACCCCACAGCCAGCAAAAAATATGAACTGTAATTATGATCCTGATCAGCCTGATCGCATCGCAATTACCCTAGTCGATGGGACAAAAATTGAGGCATCTTGCGTCTGGCCACTTGGATCACCACAACATCCCATGGCAGAGGAAACCCACGCCGCTAAGTTTCATGATTTAACGCATCACCCTTTATCGGCATATTCGCAGTTCCGCAAATGGATTGATAAGCCTGATATCGTATCTTATTTTCGTGATTATCATTAAACGAAATCAGCCCCAATTGGGGCTGATAAAGGCTTGTTTTTCCAAGTGATCACTAGATTTTTGCAATATTTTTCTTAGGGTCATGGAAGGGAACTTCAACAATTTCTGCTGAAACAGACCCTTTGCCCATATCAACAGACACAGCACTACCAATATTGGCGTGATCAGTGCTTATCATTGCGAGGGCGATATTCTTTTTCAGTCGAGGTGAGAACACAGCAGAGGTCACCTTGCCGATAACATCACCTGAAGCATTAAGCACTGGCCAAAACCGTGTATTAGGCGCGGCGAGTGGAGGCGTGTTGATAACTAAACCCACTTGCCTTTGCTTTATCCCTTCTGCTTTGATTTGGCGGAGAGCGTCTTTGCCAATAAAATCAAAATCGCCATCTAGATTAACAAGCCGATCTAGCCCAACTTCAAACGGATTGTTCGTAATGTCGACATCAGCATGATAGGATAACATCCCCCCCTCAATCCGGCGAATGGTTGAGGTATGCCCGGGCTTTAATCCCATGTCTTTTCCGGTTTGCATAATGGTTTCATATAGCTGGTCACCTTGGGCGGAATTTTGCAAAAATATTTCATAACCCAATTCGCTTGACCATCCAGTGCGTGAGACAATGACATCAATGCCATTCAAACTGGCAGGCTTGAACCAGTAATATTTCAAATCAGAAATCCATTCACCAAACAGCGCGATCATAATATCGCGTGACCGCGGCCCTTGCAATTGCAGAGGCGAGACATCGGGTTCATGGATATTAACATCATATCCACCATGTGCGGCTAGACCCTGAGCCCAGAACAAAACGTCACTATCAGCGAGCGAAAACCAAAAGCGATCTTCAGCTAATCGCAACAGAATAGGATCGTTTAAGATGCCGCCATGCTGATTGGTCAAGATGACATATTTGCATTGTCCTACCTGCATTTGAGACAGGTCTCTTGGGCTCATCATTTGAACAAAACGGGCGGCGTCAGGGCCACTAATCTCAACTTGCCGTTCTACCGCAACATCACAAAGTATGGCGTCATTAACCAAATTCCAGAAATTTTGTTCAGGATCGCCAAAATCGCGTGGGATATACATATGATTATAAACAGAATATCCTTGTGCCCCCCAGCGCAGAGTTGCATCAAAATAGGGGCTTTTGCGGATTTGTGTACCAAAGCCAAAATCAGTCAATTGTTCAGATGTGTCTGGTGTCATAATATCAGATTTCCAAGTCATTATTGTGGTTTCATATTTTCGATGTGGTCACATCGGCAAGTGGCTTCAACATTAGATCAAAAGCTATTGACTTCAATAAAGTCTGAGAAGAAAGGACAAAAAAAGATTAAAAATATCATCAGTCTGCTAAGCGCTTCATCATGCCTCTTGCCAGGGTAAGGGCAGTTATGGCTAAATCAGTTAAAGATAACAATTTCGGCAATAATCATCTAAACGCCACATCATCAGCATTAAAGGAAAACCATTATGGCAAAAGGCTATCTTATTTCAGTTTATAAAGCAGTACATGATCAGGACAAACTGGCTGCTTACGCGGCACTTGCGAAACCAGCATTAGAATCCTTTGGCGGTAATTTTATTGTCCGCGGGATGCCAGCAAAAGTAAAAGAAAACGGTGTGATGAACCGCACCGTTATCTGTGAGTTTCCAAGCCTAGCTGTCGCCATTACCGCAGTAGAAAGCCCTGCTTACGCTGAAGCGCTGGTCGCATTGGACGGCGCGGCTGATCGTGATATGCGGATCATTGAAGGCGTTTAGAAAAACGCCTGTAAATCAGTTTGCGCACGACCAAGGATGAGGGCATGGATATCATGCGTGCCCTCATAAGTGTTGACGGCCTCTAAATTAAGGACATGGCGGATCACAGGGTATTCATCAGAAATACCATTTCCGCCAAGCATATCGCGAGCTTCTCTTGCCATTGCCAATGCCTTGCCGCAGTTGTTACGCTTCATCAATGAGATGAGTTCAGCTGAAGCCTTATGATCATCAAACAACCGTCCTAGACGCAAACAGCCCTGAAGCCCAAGGCCAATTTCTGTCTGCATATCAGCCAGTTTTTTCTGAATAAGCTGATTTTGGGCGAGAGGGCGTCCAAACTGTTTGCGCTCAAGCGTATAATTACGCGCCGCGTGCCAGCACGCTTCCGCGGCACCCATCACACCCCAGCTAATGCCATAACGCGCTCTGTTCAAGCATCCAAATGGACCGGGAAGACCTTCGACATTTGGCAAGAGATTTTCTTCAGGCACGAACACCTCATCCATTTGGATCATGCCAGTTACAGAGGCACGGAGGGAAAACTTGCCTTCAATTTTCGGGGTGGCAAGACCTTTCATGCCACGTTCAAGAATAAAGCCGCGGATTTTATTTTCATGGGCATCTGATTTTGCCCAAACAATGGCCACATCCGCAATTGGTGAATTGCTAATCCAGTTTTTTGCCCCTGAAACCAAATAACCGCCATCAACCTTCTTGGCTCGTGTCACCATCCCTGATGGGTCAGACCCGTGATCAGGTTCAGTTAACCCAAAACAGCCAATCAATTCACCTGTGGCAAGGCCGGGTAGGAATCTCTGTCGTTGCTCTTCGGTGCCATAAGCAAAAATAGGGTGCATCACCAGTGACGATTGCACCGACATGGCCGACCGATAGCCGCTATCCACACGCTCAACTTCACGAGCAATCAGACCATAAGAAACATAATTTACGCCTGCACCGCCATAGGTATCTGGAATGGTTGCACCCAACAGCCCCAATTCCCCCATTTCATTCATAATTTCGCGGTCAAACACTTCGTTACGATTAGCATTGATCACGCGTTTCATCAGGCCATCTTGGCAATAATCATGGGCAGTCTGCATCACCATAGTTTCTTCTTCGCTAAGCTGATCGTTTAGCAGAAACGGGTCTTCCCAAATCATTTTAGCAGGTTTAGCCCGTGCTTTTTCTGGCGTCATTGCATGGGTTTCCATTTGGGCGTCGGGGTGAGCGTCTGGCATTATTTTCTCCTGTTAATCAACGTAGTTATGATAATCACATAATGAAAGCCTTGCAAGTGGTGATGGGTGGCTAGATTGCCGCAGATCAGTTATTGCAATTTCAATTTCATTTATTCATGATTGGCAATGTAATGTTTTGAGGATATGACCATGACGCTTGATGCCTCACGTATCGCCTTTCGTCCTTATTGGTGGGATATTGAAGAACCGTTAAGACAGACTCATAATGATCCCCTTCCGCCAGAAGCGGATGTGGTGATTGTTGGCGGCGGCTTTACGGGAATGGCAGCGGCATTGCCACTGGCAAGAGCTGGAAAATCTGTCATCATTATTGAAAAATCGACCCCTGGTTATGGGGCCTCAACACGCAATGGCGGAATTAACAGTGCCAGCATTCGTCCCAGTCATCATGATCTTGAACGCCATTATGGGCGTGATTTTGCAGATAAGATTTTCCTTGAGGCCAGCGCCGCCAGACAAGACCTTGAAGATTTCTGCCAGCGAGAAAAGATTGATGGCAAGTTTAAGCTTTCAGGCTGGTTCAAAGGGGCGATGTCTGCGCGAGATTATGATTATTTGGCGCATGAAACGGATTATTTGCGGGAAACCTTAAATATTCCTTGCCATATGATTAGCAAAGCTGACCAGCATAAGGAGATTGCCACAGACCGGTTTTATGGCGGCATGGTCGAAGAAGATGTCGGCGGATTTCATCCATCCAAGTTTTTTGCAGGCTTTTTGCGCGTGATTACCGAGGCAGGGGTGCGGATATTCGAAGAAACCGCTGTTCACGATATTATAGATCACGCATCCTCTGGCAAGATTGTCATCACCAGTAAGGGAAAAGTGCATGGCGGTACCGTTATTGTTGCCACCAATGGCTATACGGGCGGCAGAGAGCATAAGTTTAGTCGTTTTCTACGCCGCCGTTTAGTGCCTGTACGAAGCAGCATCATTGTCACAGAGCACTTAGGTGAAGAGCGAGTCAAAGCCCTTATGCCAGCCATGCGAATGTATGGTAATACTGCTGAACTGGTCACCTATTTCCGTCCCACCCCTGATGGTCAACGCATTCTGCTTGGGGCGAGGGGCGCAGAAGCGGTCCCAACGATTAAAACCGTGAATTTCCTGCGCAAGCGCCTGATTAGCATTTTACCCCAATTATCAGATACTCAAATTGATTATTGCTGGACTGGGAATGTGGCATTTAATAGGCAATTGATCCCTCGGATATTTACCCATGATGGGATTCATTATTCGTCTGGTTATGCTGGATCAGGAACGGTTTGGGCGCGTTGGTGCGGAAAAAAACTGGCGGAACACATTCTAGGGCAATCCAACGATCCCAGCATTTTAAGTGGAGACATTACCTCTGCTGTGCCGCTTTATGACGGTCATCCCTGGTTCATGCCTTTTGTTTATTCATGGTATGGTCTAAAAGATCAGATTAACGAATGGCGACACGGCTAATACAATCACAAGAGAGGCTAAAAATGATAATATCAAACCCATGGTATGGCAAAGGCTTGCCAGACTTTGATCCTGCTGGGGTAAGTGTTGCTGTAGATGCGCCACTTAGATTGTTACAGCATTGCCCAGTGGCGCAAGCAACCCCTTTGGCCAATTGTACGGATCTGGCTAAGCAGTTAGGGCTTGCCAGCCTTCATGTGAAAGATGAACGCACCAGAATGCGCTTAGGCAGTTTTAAGGCGCTAGGGGCAGCTTATGCTATTGCTAAACAAGCAGATGCCAAGCGTGATGCCAGCGGCGGTGATGCCACATGGGAAGATACCCTCAAAGGGGAAGTGTTTGTTACCGCAAGTGCAGGAAATCACGGGTTATCTGTGGCAGCAGGGGCAAGGATTTTTGGCGCTAAAGCCGTTATCTATTTGTCTGAGACTGTGCCTAGTGATTTTGCAGATCGGTTGCGCGGTTATGGTGCCGAAGTGGTGATCAGTGGAAAATCCTATGAAGACAGTATGAATGCGGCCCTTGAACGCGTACGCAGTAAAGGCGGGCAACTTCTTTCTGATAGCACTTGGCCAGAATGCTACACGGGCGTCGATATTATGGAAGGCTATTTGGTCATGGCGGCGGAGGCCTTTGACGCGCTTGATCTGCCGCCAACGCATCTCTTTTTACAGGCCGGTGTCGGGGGATTAGCCGCAGCGGTAGCCGCCTATGCGCGTCAACGTTATGGTGATGCTCCGCGCATCGTTGTGGTCGAACCCGACGAAGCGCCTGCCCTTATGCAAGCTGTGGAAAAAGGCCGTGTTGTCACAGCCTCTGGTGAGGTGTCGATTATGGGCAGGCTAGATTGTAAAGAAGCCTCAGAAGTGGCTCTTGCTGGGCTGGCGGCGCATGCTAATGACTTTATGACCATCAGTGATGAAGACTGCACCAGTCTGATTGCGGAATTAGAAGACTTTGATCTTGCAACCTCACCATCAGGTGGCGCAGGTTATGCAGGGATGCGGCTTGCTATGGATAAAGACCTTCTAGATCTGAACGACCAGTCTAGGGTGCTGGTATTTCTCTCAGAAGGCCCGATTGATGCCTAATGCCAGCGATAATCACGCAGATGTCGTTATTATTGGCGGCGGAATGGCAGGGGTCAGTTTAGCTGCTAGATTAGCCCCATGGCTTTCCGTCAGATTGCTAGAAAGAGAATCCCAGCTTGGTTATCATTCTACCAGCCGGTCTGCGGCTATGTTTATTCCAAATTATGGGACACCATTATTGCGTCAATTAATTCTAGCCTCAGAAGATGATCTGAAGGGCGATATGGTGGTTGATGGGGGTGTTCTGTCTCTGCGTGGGGAATTGGCAATGGTCAGCGCGGATGAAACCGATGCTCTGCAAACCTATCTTGATGGAAGTGTAGGCTTGTCCTTGATCACCCCTGCTGAGGCGGCAGAGCTTTGTCCTATTCTATCTGAGGATAAGTTTGTTTCTGCCGTTTATGATGCTAAGGCAGCGGATATTGATGTTGATCGTCTGTTTCAGGGGTTTATCCGGCTTGCCAAAACCGCTGGGGCTAACATCACCACCAATTCAGAGGTCAAAGCCATTAGCCGTAAGGGTAAGCATTGGCAAGTCACCACTAATCAGGGGGATATTCAGGCCAATGTTATTGTTAACGCATCTGGGGCATGGGCAGGTGTCATTGGTGAAATGGCCTCAGCATCACCGATAACCATCACACCCTGTCGCCGGTCTGCGGCGATGATAACTTTGCCAAATGATTTATCCCCGGACTCTTGGCCGATGATCGCTTCGATTTCTGAAACTTGGTATGCCAAACCTGATGCCGGGCGATTAATGGTTTCCCCTGCTGATCAAGACCCGATTGCCCCTTGCGATGCGTGGGCAGATGATCTGGTTTTGGCTGAGGGCATTGATCGGTTTGAGCAGGCCACCACTATTAAAGTCACTCGACTGGAACACCAATGGGCAGGGTTACGCAGCTTTGCTGATGATCATGAACCTGTGGTGGGGTTTGACCCTGATGCTGCTGGTTTCTTTTGGTTAGCAGGGCAGGGCGGAAACGGAATTCAGACCGCACCGGCGTTATCAATGATTGCCAAAGAACTCATCCTTGGTGAAACAGGGCCACAGACCCATGCAGATGTGGAAATGTTAGCGCAATTATCGCCTGAGCGATTTGTTTCTTAAGCTTTATCACTTTTCCTTTTTTTCCTGCGGCCTAGTTAAAAGACAACAGTTTTATTGGATAAGTGTGCGTGGAGCAAAAGTGATGTTAGCAACCCTCAAGCAATCTTTTCTTACCCTGAATAAGGTGGTTTTGCTGATGGGGCTTGGCCTTGTCATGCTGTCCTGTTCTCCGGCTTCGGTGGATTTGCATCGTGATCGAAGCCCTGCTTTATCGCTAGAAGAGTTCTTTGAAGGCAATACGGTTGCATATGGTATTTATGAAAATCGCTATGGCAATATGGAACGCCAATTCAGGGTTAATATTATTGGCACCGTCAACGGTGACACCCTTATCCTAGATGAACAATTTCTTTATGACGATGGTGAAAGATCAAGCCGGGTCTGGACTATAACCAATCAAGGCAAGAAACCTGATGGCAGTGTGTCTTATCGCGGTGTTGCTGAAGATGTTATTGGTGAGGCCAGCGGCAAGATTTCTGGCAACGCCCTGAATTGGACTTATGATGTTGATCTGGCGGTTGGTGATGGCACCATTCAGATGCGGTTTGATGATTGGATTTACCAGCAGGATCAAAATATTGCTATTAACCGCGCTTATGTCAGCAAGTTTGGAATCATGGTGGGGTCTGTGACGTTGGTTTTCCTCAAAGGGGAATTGGCTGATCAAGTTTTCCCTCTTGATCTCAAGGTATGGCCGCAATAAGCCATAAATATGCCCTTGTCATGCTGGAAATAGGCTAAGAAATCTGATATTGCCGCAACTATGCCTTTTCAATACATTCCGCTTCATGATCCCCAGCTTCGGGTTAGCCGTGAAGGCGATCACATAAAGGTGTGGTCTGGCCTTTATGAGGATATCTATTTTTCATCTGAAAATGGTTATGCCGAAACCATGGAAGTGTATGTTCAGCCAACAGAGCTACCTGAGCGTATGGCTAGAAGCGGGACGCTATCAATAGCTGAATTGGGTTTTGGCACAGGGTTGAATTTTTGTGCCTCACTGGCGCAATTCCGACAATTAGCCCCTGCCAACAGCCGATTATATTACTTCGCCACTGAACATGCCCCCCTTTTAGCTAAAGATATTGGTCAGATTTTAGCTATCTATCCCCAAATTAAGAATGAAGTTAATGACCTCATTCTTAATCTGCCGCCGCGCTGGCCTGGTCGTCACCGGATCACTTTTGATCAGGGCAGAGTGGTGCTTGATTTGGTTTATGGTGACACGCATTCAAGTTTGGCAGGGGCAGATTTTCTGGCCAATGCATGGTTTCTGGATGGGTTTTCGCCGTCCTGTAATCCGGCGATGTGGCAGGAGGATATTTTTGCCCATATGGCGCGATGTTCAGCCAATGATGCTATTTGCGCCAGTTTTACGGCGGCAGGTCATGTCAGGCGAGGGCTGGAAAAAGCAGGTTTTATGATCACACGGCATGACGGGTTTGGAAACAAATCCCACCGGATCACTGGCCATATCAAAACGAATAAAGCGTCATCAGCGATAGCGGCTAAGGTGCTAGTTGTTGGCGCTGGTATTGCTGGGGCGTCATTGGCCTTTGCTTTACGGCAGCGAGGTATCAGTGTTGAAGTGCTAGAAAGTGGCGCTGGTTCTGCCTCTGGAGCAAGCGGAAATATTGCCGCTATTCAGGCGCCGCGTCTGACAGTAGATGCGACTGAAGATGGATGGCTATCCTTAAATGCTTTTGCTTATGCGCGGCGATCTGCGCTTGGCATGGGGGCAGGCTTGGATCATGGCGTGCTGGCATTAGCACAGGATGACCGTGAGGCTGAACGTTATCGAAAAATTGCCTGTCTTGACCTGCCGCCATCCTTGGTAACACCATGTGATGCATCTGAGGCAAGTGACCTTGCTGGAATAGCCTTATCACAAAAAGGATTTTTTCATCCTCTTGCAGGGGCAGTTGACCCACGCCGTTGGGTTGAAGCCCTGATGCAAGATATCCCCATTCGATATGGTGTAACGATTACTGAAATCCATGAGACCCTTTCAGGGATAAGGCTTCGTGATGATAAAGGCGCAGAATATATAGCAGACGCGGTGGTTCTTGCGGCAGGGGCAGGGCTAACCCAATTATGGGGCAAACGGCTTGAGCCAATGTTGCCCCTAACAGGAAACGCAGGGCAGGTGAGTCATCTCTTTCCTCCATCAGAACATAAGTTTTCTTTGCCGTTAAGTTATGGCGGCTATTTGGCACGATCTGGTGATGGTCGGCTGGCGTTGGGGGCAAGCTATGAAAGGCTAGAAGGGGAAAAGCAAGGAATGGTTCCATCAGTCAATCGTTTTGGGCATCTGGAAAACCATCAACGCTTGCCAAAACCGCTTCAGTCTCTGTTGCCTTGCAAACCTGAGGATTGGCAAGGACGAGTCAGCATCCGTGCCACCACCCCTGATCGTTTGCCCGTGGCAGGGGCGGTTTCAACAAGCGTCTATGTGCTGGGCGGTTTAGGATCGCGCGGCATGATAACGGCGCCTCTTTTGGCGGAAGCCATAGCCACTGATATTTGCGCTGAAGCCTCGCCCCTTGATGCGGCAATGCGGCGCGCGGTTGACCCCTTTCGGTTTAGTCGGCGTGCTGGTTTCTGAACGCCAGGGACAAGTCATAGGCCTTAGGTATTGCTATGATTAAGTGTTTTGCTTACAGCTTGGGTAAGCTGTTCTAAGGTCTTTGACATTTCCACCCAAGGCGGCCTCAATCGGATATGCTTTTCATCCATATAAAGCCGCCGGTTAATTTCAATCTGAATAGCTGATATCCCTTGATCAGGGCGGCCATAATGCTGGGTAATGTAACCACCTGCAAAGGGGGTGTTCAGACGAACATCAAACCCTGCTTTGATAAAAATATCTTGCGCTAAATGAGTTAACCAAGGTTCTGCTGATTGTCCATGCACATCCCCAATGACGATATCAGTCTGTTTTGCTGAGGCATCGGATGGCATGGAATGGATATCCAGCAACACAGATGAGCCATGCTGTTGGGCAGTCTTTAACAACGCCGCCAATTGCCGATGGTAAGGATGATAACAGCCCTCTATGCGCCGGTGATAATCCTGTTCGGTTAGCAAACTATCATAAATAGGCATATGCTGGCCTATATGAGAAGGGATAACCCCTAACCCTGATCGCGTATAACGGCTCTCTTTAGTGCTGATACCCTCAGGCAGAGAAGCAAACATTTTTGGATCAAGTTCATCTTTATGACGGTTTACATCAACAAAACTGCGTGGAAACTCTGCTGCAATCAGAACCCCATCAAGTGGTTCACGCAACAACAGGATATCAAGCAAGCCATCTTCTACCTGCCGCAATTCAGGCCATGTCCGGCAACTGGTATGAAGGAAATCATCAGGATAATGCCTGCCGCTATGTGGGGATGAAATGACTACCCTTGAGTTACCGCAATGGCGCACAATAAAACCCGGTAAATCTGAGGCGCTAACCCGAATGGCTTTGCTGTTGTCAGTATCAGTGGTTTTCTTGTTATGCTGAGTCATATTTTCATGCCCATCGCCATCATTCTTGTCATAATAGGCAATTCTGGGGAAGAAGGCCAAGAAAAGAACGGATGAGAGCTAAAGAAAACGCCCGACTTGAAAGAAAAAGATTGAAATGGGTTTCTGGCCTAGGCTATAGAATGAGCATGGTTTTGGGGCGCGTAGCTCAGCGGGAGAGCACTACGTTGACATCGTAGGGGTCGCAAGTTCAATCCTTGCCGCGCCCACCATCACCAGGCCAACTTAGCCGATAATAACGCAACATTCCCAAACATTGTCCCAACCGGGCATTTAACCGATCAGGTGAGGCATAATGCAACATTCGATGGAATGCGGCTTGCCCAAGCCCAAAGGTGCTATCAAAACTGGTCGCATGGCATTGCTTTTGGATGCCTCTGAGCTGATCTATGGCATCAGTTTCCGCAATCATAGCAAGAACATTATTATTCCCTAGAGTTTCCAAATAAGCCATGGACAACCCTGCACAATACCCGGGGTCAATATGAAGCTCGTCTGACCCCATGCAAATCGCAACACCATCAGCATCATTATTCAGATCAGAGCCAGTTTCAGAAAAAGATTGGGCATATGCTGGGTAGGAGCCTAACAAAAAAGATTCATGCCCTAAAAGCAGTGACAGTCCAATGGCAAACGCCATAACACGATAAAACCCATATAACATACTTTTGCCGATCTCTAAACTTTGGCAAAATTAAACGGACATTATTCATAGCATGACTGGATCAGGGGTCAAACTGTTCTGATGGGTTATTTCTAGAAAAGCAAAGATCAGCGTTACCACAACTGTCCCAGAAGTTTAAGGTCATTAACGGCCTTTAATGTCACCCTAATCTGGATCTAATTGCGCCAGCCGGCGGTCTAATTTGACCATTATGATTTGCTGATGCTCTTTAAGCCATTGCCGATAGTGATGGTAATCTGGCATCAGTTCTTCAACTAGAGACCAGTATCTTTGGCTGTGATCATGATGTTGAAGATGGGCAGCTTCGTGAATAACAACATAGCGTAGAACCTCTGGTGGTGCCATAATCAGCCGCCAGTTAAAGGATAGATTTCGTGTCGTAGAACAACTGCCCCAACGTGATTTTTGATCACGAATGCTAATCTTTACAGGGGCTTCACCTAACTGGGCTAAAACAGGCGGCAAGATTAAGGCAATGGTTTGCTTTGCTTCTTGTTTCAGAGGTTTTTCTACCTGCCTCGCAGGTGTAATGCGTGCTCCTTTGGGGCGGTCTAACCATAGGCAATTATCCTGAAGACGCATTTGATACTGATGGCCCGAATAATCAGGGGTAATTTTGATAGGAATTTCTTGGCCATGATATAGTAGACTTGGCTCTTTCCCATCAAAAACCTCGGATAAAGCGGCAAGGCGAGTTTCCACCCAATCTGACCGGCTATCTACAAAACTCAAAATTTCATTTTCACTAACTGATGGCGGTGCGCTAATTGTGATCCGATCATCATTAACCCGCATGGTCAAACGCAGCGCATTGCGCCTCCGTGTGATAACAAGCGGCATCATGCGATGCCGTGTTTGATAATCCAGCACTCGGCTTTTAGTCTGAGAATAGCGGCGTGAGAGCATTTTTAGCATTATGATATTATCATGCTTGTTAACCCCTATGGTCAAGATGCAAGTAAGCAAAAATTATGAAACAAGCAGATTAAGCAAGTTGGGGTCTCTAAATACCTTAATCTCTTCTGATTTGCCAAGTACCGCTATTTTAGCAACTTTAGTTCAGCCCGTTTCCATCATGGTGGCGTTTACGGTGCTTTCAGCTACGCTAAGCGGAAATCCTGTTTCTTTTAAAACGCCTTCAAGTCTTGCTGCTAAATTCACCGTATCTCCCAAACAAGAATAGGTAATGCGAAAGCGTTAACCAAGATTGCCTAATCTCTGACATTGTTAACGTTTGGTGATGGCATTTAATCGCTATAACCACATCGAGATAGTCGCTTATGGGGAGCAAAGGTTGTGCCAGTCGCGCAAGCAAATTTATCATAGCGCTTCCTTAACAGTGGCAGGAGAGTAGAAAATCATGCTAAAAGAATGCATGTGCGAATATTGAATATAATCAGGGTGCTGATGGAACAGGGAATTGCATTTTTGGAAACGGCTTTAACAATAACCATGGCTGTAATGCAATGGCTCAATCAAGCGTTTTGGGAAACGCTAGGGCATATCCTTTCAGGTAACTTTAATGATGCGACCATTGGTGCCATTTTGGTTTTTATTGGTTCCATCCTTTTTCTGTTTCTGCTGGTCATGATGACACTTCCACCAAAAAAATCTATCGTTGCCCCTGAACAGGATATTTTGGCTGGTTTGACGCTCTATCAGAGAGCAGAACCACAAAGGCAAGAAGATGACACAGATCAAGCCGGGCAAGAACAAAGCGACCCCTCTATGCGTGAATTGCGCCGCATTGAACAGGATATGATGGCCCTGAAAGAGTTGTTTGACGCCGGCTTGATTAAGGCACGAATCTACATCAATGAAAGCAAATCGCTTTATCTGGCGGCAAAGGCGATTTATCCGGATTGAGCTTATCATGGGCGCTGACCAAAGGCTGAGTTGGGAGCCGTTATTCTAATCTTGGGTTCAATGACCGTTAGGGCTATTAGGATAATCATTTCTTCTGCCGTATTGGTTACTTGTTTTTTGCATTCTAACAAAAAGGCGGTGGGTAAATTAGTCTGTGTGGTACCTTGCAAGCTAGCAACGGAGGTGCCGTAAACTTGCTTGAACAACCCTGCGAGGATGATTAGCACCAAAAAAGACTTCTGATTAAGATTTCTTGTTCTTTTTGTTTGCGATTTGCCTGATTTCGGTTGTGATAGCTTCCCTGATAATGGGTTCAACCGATTTGTTGAGATAATCAACGACAATATGGCGAACCAGATTGGTAAATGATTCGCCAAACAAATATTCAGGGGAATTAGTATCCACATCAAGCGGGGAATTAGGGCGAAGCCGTGTGACATCCTTAATGCGATTAATCGCATCATCCGCAGTGACAGTGGTATTTCTGTCAGGGGCCGATTGGCTGGCTTGTTCTACTCTTTTCCCTAAATCTGAAAAACTGGCAAAACCTGCCTCTGGTGATTTATGGCTTGTGGCTTTTGGGTAATCTCTATAGATGTCCTCTGCAGACAAGAGCAAAATCGGATCAACTGCTTCGATTGCGCTGGCCTCATTCCACAGCACCTCAATAGAGGACATGATATGTGCGGTGGTTTTTTCCAATTTAAAATCTCCTATCAATAATACATTGAAATTTATTAATTATATTTAATAAATTATAATATATAATGATAAAAAGGGTGTTAATCAGTCCTGAAATTATATTAGGTAATAAAACTAATGCCAAGCAAAACTCCAAATGGCAATGCTGCGATCTGTTTGGCATGGAAAACATTCGCATAAACATCGATACCAACACCAAGCCAGACTGACATGACAAAATTATAGCACTGCCCCATGGGCTTGTCTATAAACCCACCTTGGC
>JAQCJL010000136.1 GCA_027593125.1 Pseudomonadota bacterium
ATTGCTGTTTTTCGTGGGGCTGATTTGCTAGCGGTTGTTTTCTTTTTAGAAGTTGCCTTAGAACGGGTTGTGCTGGCTTTTTTAGTCGTTGCAGCCCGTGTCTTTTTAACAGGACGAGCAGGCTTTTCTTCTGCAATCATCTCTGCTTCATCATCATCTTCCGCTTCGTCTTCGCCTTCACCTTTGACCCCGGTTTTGAAATTACGAAGACCTTTTCCAAAATCCCCCATCAGGCCAGAGATCTTGCCGCGGCCACCAAATAATAAAAGAACAATCGCCAAAACAATCAGCCATTGCCAAATTCCAAATGCTCCACCAAACATGATTTCCTCTCAATCAATTATGGTTAATATCAAATCGGTTTATCATATCCCTGATGGGGATACTACTGCAATCCCACTTTTGGGTCAGGAAATTTGCGGAAAGACGAAAACTTGGCTTTCATCTAGCTTAATCGAAACCTCAGTCCCCTCTTCAAACCATTTTATCCCCGGCATTCGCGCATGAAGGTGAAGTGGACCTGTTTTATGCCAATCTACTTCTAGGTGAACAATGCTATAGCGCCCAAGCATAATGGTTTCCACCACCACCGCATCCGCGGTTTCGCCGCGCACATCAACAAGCAATCCATCGTTTCGAATAATCATAGTGGTTTCAGTGCCGTCTTTTATATTCTCAACTGGAAATGGCCCAAAGGGGGTTTCAACATTGCCGTTATGAACCACCGAGTGGATTTTATTCACTTCCCCAAAAAATTCTGCCACAAAAGCACTTTCAGGACGGCAGAACACATCCACAGGCGCACCAGATTGAACCACTGTTCCGCTTTCCATAACCATCAATTGATCTGCCATAAACATAGCTTCATCACTGTCATGGGTAACTAGGATAACCGCGGTTCCGATTTCATGCAGCACATGGAGCATATCATCACGAATACGCTCTTTCAGACGGCTATCTAAACCGCTAAACGGCTCATCCAACAAAATGAGACCAGGATTTGGCGCTAGAGCGCGTGCCAACGCCACGCGTTGCTGTTGTCCTCCAGACAGCTGATGAGGCATAGCATCATATTGGTCCATCAAATGTGATTTTTCCAATGCATCAATAGCCCGGTCATTTTTTTCCTGCGAGGAGAGATGCTGACTTCGCTTTGAGTTTAGAGCGAAAAGCACATTATCTAAAATGCTCATATGAGGAAACAAAGCATAATCTTGGAACACCAATCCAATGCCGCGATCTTCTGGCCTAACACTGGTTTTAGGATCAGCCACTTTACGGCCATCCAACCATATTTCCCCTGAAGCAGGCTTTTCAAGGCCAGCAGCAAGGCGCAAAATTGTGGATTTACCACAACCCGATGGGCCTAATAAAGCAACCAGTTGATGGCTCTTTACGCTAAAATTAATATCATGAACTGATGGAGTGACCCCATATTGATGAGAAACATGTTTGAACTCAATCATGGCTTGTCCTCATCTTCGGCGAGATAGTCGCCTTCGCCTTCTTCGTCTTCGTCCCAATCATTTTCAATTTCGTCAGTCAGGAGATCATCTAACATCAACTGATCTTCATCTGCGTCAGCAGAGTCTTCAAGATCATCATCAGAGCGCAGAACATCTGAAATGGTTTGGCCTTGCCGCAGCAGTCCCGTTTTCTTTAACTCTTCAAGACCAGGCAAATCGTTGATATCGGTTAATCCAAAATGATCAAGAAACCCATGGCTCGTTCCCCATGTAACAGGTCTGCCAGGTGTCCGGCGTCTGCCCTTTGGTCTGATCCATCCCATTTCTAGCAAGATATCCATGGTGCCTCTGGAAATAGAAACACCTCTGATTTCTTCGATCTCGGCACGGGTCACGGGTTGGTGATAAGCAATAATGGCCAAGGTTTCTAACGCTGCGCGTGATAAGGGTTTTTCGCTTTCCTTAATGCTACGCAGATGATCTGCGACATCCTCGGTTGTGCGAATAGCCCACCGATCATCAATGCGGCATAAATCCAAACCGCTTTCTGGACCATAGCGCAAATGCAACGCTGCCATCACGGCATCATAAGTGGCATCATCCGGCAAATGTTGCCGAATAACCCTATCAGTCACCGGTTCAGCAGAAGCAAAGATCAAGGCTTCAATAATTCGGCGAAAATGTGTGATATCATTTGCGTTCATTAACTTTTTTGTTCCGTTGCCACCAAATAAATTGGGCCAAAATGGTTGTCTTGCCGCAATCGAGCCTGTCCGTCACGCACCATTTCCAGAGATGCTGTGAAATGAGAAGCTAGAGCAGAGCGTCGATCAAGTGATGTTTTAAGGTTTGGCGGCAAAAAGGACAACAAATTGTTCCAGCCTTTGGCATATTTAATCAATTCGCCAAGCCGCGCCACGGCCTCTTCAACGGAATACAGATGAGAGGCAGAAATGGTAAGGGTGCTAGCTTCTTCACGATTTGCGATTTGGCCATAAGCCTGAAGCAAGTCATATAGTGTTGCGGTATGCGACACAACTGAGACAGAATCAAAGCGTTCTGGACGCGCGCCACTAAACCTTTTGATGCCAAGACGCGGTAACGCCATCAATTCTTGGCTGGCTTTGCGCATCGCTTCCAGACGAAGCAGTTGCCGTTTTAAAGCCTCTGCCATATCAAGCGCTTCCATC
This sequence comes from Pseudomonadota bacterium, assembly GCA_027593125.1. Classification (GTDB taxonomy): domain Bacteria; phylum Pseudomonadota; class Alphaproteobacteria; order Puniceispirillales; family UBA1172; genus UBA12202. The sequence goes on from JAQCJL010000136.1 coordinate 2,657, forward strand.
TGCTCTTCTGGTTCAGGATCAGGCAGGAGCAACCGAGATTTCAGATACGCTAACCACGCCGCCATGACAAGATAATCAGCCGCAATATCAATATCCAGATCACGCGCAGAGTTAATATAAGCCAAATATTGTTCAGCTAGTGGTAGGATGGCGATCTGGGCCAGATCAATTTTTTGATCACGCGCCAGATCAAGCAACAAATCAATGGGGCCTTCATACCCATCCAGCACCAGAAATAGCGATAACTGCCCTGACTGTCTGGCTTCTTTTGCGCTGAGCTGTTCTTCAAAAGGTTCGTTCATTAACGATATCCTAATCTATCTTTCGCAGGATACAGTCCTGACCAGCTGATTTGAGCGTTTTACAAAGATTGCTAGCATCCCCACGCGGCATTGGGTCTGTGACCACTCGCCAGAATATGCCCTGTTCAGCTGCATCATGAAGGGTAATACCAACACTGCTCTGCCCTAACCGTGACCGATGCTTCTCCATTAGTAAAGCTGCCACTTGCATGGCTTTTTGTTCATTCTTAAAGGCGGCTAGCTGGACTCGGTAAAGTGGTGTTCCTGTTTCTGAACGCACACGATTCAAACTTGGTTTTGGCAAGGGGATACCAGCGGTTTCAGCGGTTTCTGTTTGCACATTACTTTCAGATGACGCGTCATCACTTTTCACAATGGCATCTGGTGCAAGATCAGTGGTAGCCGTTTCATCACTAAGGGGGGCAGTTTCCTCTTGGTTCGTTTCGGCGGTAACTGTGTTGCTAGCCTCATCGGTAAGCGTGTCATCAGAACTGGTTTCTAACCCTTCCTGATTTTCATCTGATGCTGTGGTTTCATCAGTAAGGCTCTCTATCTGATCATCAGGTAAAGATGCCTCCGCACTTGAAAGGCTTGGGTTCTGATCATCGGTTAACGCGTCAGCTGTGATCGTAACATCAATTGGCGGCAATTCTGGTGTTGGGTCTGGTGGTGAAAGCACCTCACCCCCCAACGGAATATCACTTGGATTATCCAGGGTGTTAAGCAAAGAGCTTTCAATGTTGTTAATCACCTCGCCTCCCGGATTAACCGGCTGTATTTTATAAGGTTTGGTATCAGCTTTAATAATGGCGACTTCAACCAACTGGACTGGGGTCGTGATCCAGATATAGCCAATGCCAACAACCAGAAACAGGACGACCGCACCTGTCATCATTAATATGATTCGCATGATTGACCCTCAACCCCACCGCATGACGGCTACATTTCCTCAATTGCATCGACGCCAAGAATAGCAAGTCCGTTACAGATCACAACCGCAGTCGCCTGAACCAGCTTACATCTCGCCGCACTGATCATCTTATCGTCAACTATAAAGCGAAGGCTAGCCTCATCTCTACCTCTGTTCCAGAGACCATGAAAAGCGGCGGCTAGATCCATCAGATAAAACGCAATCCTATGTGGCTCAAAGCTTTGGGCAGCTGCCTCAATCTGTCTTGGGAAAGTGGCCAGTAGTTTAATTAACGCCAATTCATGATCGTCAGTAAGACAGGATAAATCAGCTTTAATATCTGAAACAAGTTTGGCCTCGTCTTGTCGCAGCACCGAACATGCTCTAGCATGCGCATATTGCACATAGAAAACAGGATTATCCCGGGTTTGTT
>JAQCJL010000137.1 GCA_027593125.1 Pseudomonadota bacterium
TTGACCAAAACAAAAAACATATCCCCTAATTCATCACTTATTGCTTTCCGGTCTGGGTTAGCTTTGTTGACTTCTTCTTCTAATTCTGCGGTTTCTTCTCGGATTTTATCAATCACGAGATTGGGGCTTGGCCAGTCAAAACCAACCCTTGCAGCCCGGTTTTGAAGTTTTAGGGCGCGCAGGATAGCTGGCAATGTGGTGGCTATCCCATCAAGCAATCGGGTTTCGCCTTTGGCTTCACGTTCTCTTTCTTTAATGTCTTCCCACTGTGTCCTAACGCCATCTGCATCTTTTAGGTTTTCTTTGTCAAAGATATGGGGGTGGCGATGGATCATTTTGCGGTTAATAGCGTTGGCAATATCTGCCAGCCCAAAGGTTTTGGCTTCACTGGCAATTTGCGCTTGAAAAACAATTTGCAACAACAAATCCCCTAGTTCATCACATAATGCCGTGTCGTCGTTGTTTTTTATCGCTTCGGCTACCTCATACGCTTCTTCAATGGTGTAAGGGGAAATGCTCGCATGGGTTTGCTTCAAATCCCATGGACAGCCGTCTTTCGGATCACGTAACTGGCGCATGATATTGACCAAGGACAAAACCGCTTCAGTAATTTCTTGGTCTGAAGAGGAATGCTTAACTGTTGCGTCAGTGATAGATTTAGGAAACGTCATGATCACGCCAAGTAAGTTTCAATATATGTTGTCTTATTTTTGCCATCAGTTCATTCTATCAATCTCATCTGAATAGTGCTACATATAACAACATCTGAAACGAACGAATGAGCAAAGTCATGTTAAGCCATTTTCGGCGCTGGTTTTTTTCCGGTATTCTGATTACGGCTCCTTTGGCCCTGACCATTTATGTCACTTGGGCACTGATCACATTTATTGACGATCAGGTCGCCAGTCTTCTTCCAGCGTGGCTTGATCCCCAATTTTATGTCGGGTTTCCTTTGCCCGGATATGGGATGATTATTGCGGCTATTTGCTTTATTTTGATTGGCGCCTTAACCGCAGGCATTCTCGGTAAATTGATCTTGACCATGTTTGATCGTTTAGCAAACCGGGTTCCGTTGGTTCGATCACTTTATGGTGGCTCAAAACAGATTTTAGAAACGATTATGGCCAGCCAATCTGATGCCTTTCGCGAGGTGGTGCTGGTGGAATATCCACGCCGGGGTATCTGGGCTATTGGTTTTGTCACAGGCGTCACCAAAGGCGAAGTTCAGGCTTTATCAAAAGAAAACTTAATCAATGTGTTTGTGCCGACAACGCCTAATCCTACTTCTGGGTTTTTATTGTTTTTTAAGCGTGATGACACTCTCGTTCTTGATATGTCAGTAGAAGAAGCCGTAAAAATGGTGGTGTCTGGCGGTATTGTTACCCCTGAAGACCCAAATAAAAACCGTGAGGCAGTTTCGCTTACCGAACTAAGTGGCAGTGAATAACCCCTTTGGGTATAGTTAACCACCTGCCAGATAACTTACTGCTCGATCACGTTCAAACAATGCCATAAGTATTCGATGAGCTTCGTGCCGGCTTTCTGAAAGCGTTGCATCTTTGGTGATGATATCTAGGGCGGCGTCATGGGCAAGTGTCAGCAAATCTTCATGGTATGCCAGATCAGCCAACAGAAACTCAGGGTCACCAGATTGGCGTTTACCTAAAACTTCCCCTGGGCCGCGTAGGCGTAAATCTTCAGCTGCAATCCGAAACCCATCATCAGTTTCTCTCATGATTGATAAACGTGAACGGGCAACATCCCCAAGTGGGGCATGATAAAGCAAAACGCATGATGATTTATCCGCTCCACGGCCAACACGGCCTCGCAACTGATGCAATTGCGCCAAACCAAACCGTTCTGCTGATTCAATGATCATGATCGTAGCTTCTGGAATATCAACGCCAACTTCGATCACAGTCGTGGCAATCAAGAGGCAAGAATGTCCTTGCCGAAATTTCTCCATAGCCTCTTCACGCTCTTCGGTTTTCATGCGCCCATGAACCAATACGGGGTTTAACTCTGGCAAACTGGCTGATAATTCTGTAAAGCGCTGTTCGGCGGCAGCCACATCTAAAACATCAGATTCTTCAATTAATGGGCATATCCAATAGGCGCGCTGATCTTTGGATACGGTCTGACGAAGTCGCATGACGATATCATCAAGGCGTTCCATAGGCATAGCTGTTGTGGTAATGGGCTGACGATTAGCAGGTTTTTCATCAAGAATTGAAGTGTTAAGATCGCCATATGCAGTCATGGCAAGAGTGCGCGGTATAGGCGTTGCGGTCATTAAAAGGACATCCACGGCATCACCTTTTTGACCAAGGATAAGGCGTTGCCGAACCCCAAAACGGTGTTGTTCATCAATAATCACTAATCCTAGGTCATCAAAGACAGTTTGTTCAGAAATTAGGGCATGGGTGCCGATAATGACCTTTGCCGCACCATTGCCAATAAGCTCTAGGGCGGTACGTTTTTCCTGGGATTTCATGCGCCCAACTAAGAGGCAGGGGGTAATATCTAATGAGGCCAATATCTTGGAAATTGTTTCAAAATGTTGTCTGGCTAAAACTTCGGTTGGGGCAATAATGGCGGCTTGGGCACCTGTTTCGACCACTTGCAACATAGCCATGATGGCAACCATAGTTTTGCCAGCTCCAACATCACCCTGTAGTAGCCGAAGCATTCGGGTTGTGGCTTGCTGATCGGCGGTAATCTCGTTGATCACCCTCTGTTGGGCTCCAGTTAAGGAAAAGGGAAGTGAAGCTAGCAATTTTTGCCGCAATGCACCTGATCCTTGAAATACACGCCCTTGACCAGCCATGCTATGTTGCCTGACCAAGCTCAAAGCTAATTGGTTTGCAAACAATTCATCATAAGCGAGTCGCATGCGAACAGGACTGCCCGGCATAACATCAGTGTCATTTATAGGGTTATGTAATTTGGTCATGGCGATATGCCAGTCAGGCCATCCAAAACGTGTCTTGATGCTGTCATCAATCCATTCCGGCAACGAAGGCAGTTGCTTTAGGGCTTCTGCAAGGGCGTTGCGAAGTGGTTTAGCCGTAAGACCGGCGGTGAGGGGATAAACAGGTTCATGCGTTGGGATAGTCGCGGCCTGATCAGGCGATACGATATGATCAGGATGTGCCATTTGCAATTGTTGCTTAAACCATTCGGCTCGACCACTAATCAGCCTAGCTTTACCAACTGGCAACTGCTTTGATAAATAATCGCCTTTAACATGGAAAAAAATCAATTCGACTTGGCCTGTCGCGTGATCACATAAAATACGATAAGGACGGCGGGTCCGTGGCGGCGGTTTATCGTGATGGGTTGGCGTAAGCAAAAGCGTTACCACCTCGCCATCAGCAATTTGTGTCAGATCTTGGCGTTCATGACGGTGGATCAGGCCAACGGGAACATGGCGCAACAAATCAATGGCATATGGGCCAATGCGCTTGCTGATAATGCCCGAAAGGCGCGGGCCTATTCCTTTAAGCGTCTCAACGCTCCGGAAGAGGGGGAACAACGCCATGGGCCGTTCGAATTTTCGATAGCCGCTTTCGCTCATATTTCACTCATACGCTATATTTTTGTGCTTGGCTATGATATCCCCATAGCTTCCTAAATGGTTAAATTTATGATGGCCTGATTGTTATTTAAGGAAAAGTGGAAATGGGTGAGTCTAGCGAGCAACGGGTACGGCGATTGATTTATCAATCATGTTATACGGGAACCCGTGAAACCGACACTTTGCTATGCCAATTTGCGAGGGATGTTTTGCCTCAACTGGATGATGATGGGCTTAACAGTTATGAAGATTTGTTGGCTTTAGGTGATGGGGTAATTTGGGAAATTATTAGTGGTCAAAGGCAGCAACCTGCCAATTTTGATACTAAGGCTTTGGATATGCTTATGGCTCATGTTGCCAGCCGAACCAAAGAATAATCTTACTTGATGCACTTATGACCTCTTATTCAAATTTTCTCCAATCTCTGCCACAGATCAGTTTACCTAAAGCTGGACAACCCATCACGGTTTCGGGTGTTAGTGATGGGGTTGATGTGCTTTTGCTGGCGCAACTGGCAAAGCGCCATAACGGTCATCTTGTTCATGTCAGCATAAATGACGCTTCGATGGCGCAGATGGATATTGGCCTCAAGGCCATGGGGATAGCAGAAGACCAGATCATCCGTTTTCCAGCATGGGATTGTCTGCCCTATGACAGGGTTTCCCCAAGTTCGCATTTGGTTGGGCAAAGGGTGAGGGCGCTTTCAATGTT
>JAQCJL010000019.1 GCA_027593125.1 Pseudomonadota bacterium
GTTTTCTGCTGGTCAGCCAATTGCTGTTCCTGATCAGGCATTTGATGGGATTACCCATGTGGTTTCCACCATTGCCGTTATTGGTGGGTCTGATCCCGTATTAGCGGCGCATGGATCAGCCCTTGCCGCCACAGGGGCATGGGCAGGATATGTTTCTGCGACCAGTGTCTATACTGAGTCAGATGGCGGCTGGGTCACCGAAGATAGCGAAGCAAAGCCCATTTCACGGCGAGGACAATTGCGGCGCCAAGCGGAGCAGGATTGGCAGGATATGATGCAAGCAGAGGTGTTTCGTGCCGCTGGCATCTATGGCGCTGGGCGTTCTGCTTTTCAAGCTTTACTATCGGGAACTGCACGCATTATCCGTAAACCTGGTCATCTGTTTAACCGAATTCATGTGATTGATTTGGCACGCATTATTATGAGTGCAATGGAAACCCCTTCACCTAGGCGCATTTTGAATTGTGCCGATGGTCATGCGGCTGAGGCTGGTGAAGTGGTTCGTGCCGCCGCCGCCATGTTGGGGGTGGATGCTCCTCTTGCGGTCGATTTTGCTGATGCGGATATGTCTGAAATGGCACGCAGTTTTTATGCCACCGCGAGATGCGTGGATTCGCAGCGACTGAAAACTGATTTAAACCTGGATTTACTTTATCCTGATTATCAATCTGGGCTAGCCGCTATTTTCAAAGAAGAGCGCGAGCTTGGCCTTATTCCTGAGAGCCGTTGATGACAGATAGTTCTAAGCATTATCGCGATCTTTTTTATCAAGAGCTGCAATATGATGCCGCAGATCACAGCCCTTGCGTTGGCGTATGTGATCATGAGGTGCAGCAAATCTGTAGCGGATGTCAACGCCAGCAAGACGATATAAAGACATGGCGTGAGACCGAACCCGAGAAGCGTGCTTCTGTATGGAAAGGCTTACCGCGCGCTTTAGCTGATCGCGGTCGCCAAGTCATGCGTCTGCCCCTTGATCAGGATCAGATTGTTCGTCTGGCCATGGCAAGGCTGGATCATGGCGGCAGTTGGAGGATTGGGATTGATGGGTGCTGGCTTCAGGCTGACCATAGAAAAGATGAAACCTGCGCCATCAGTAGAGATGGCAAAACCCAACTTTGGCTTAAAACCGAATTGAAAATGCGTGCCTTATTATGGGCAGGCCCAGGGCAACGGCTGGATGATGATCCAGCGCGGCTTTCGCTTTTGTTAGTGACACCCCGTATTCGCATTGAGCGCGGTGAAGGCCAGCATCAACAACCCCTGCCCGATGGATATCAGGTTTGCGTTAATACGGATACGATCCGCATCAGCAAAACTGACCATGGCCCTATCATCGCGGAAACGGTGATCGCCAAAGGGGAATGGCAAAACCCCTTACCTCAGCTTGACCAAAAGGCATCAGATTTGCCGCTGGGTCTTAAACTGCCAGACAGTTATGTTCTGGGACTAGCCATTTTGCCGCCGCAAAACCCCTGATCAGCTAATTTCACCGTCATTAATCATGCGGCGCAGCTCAAACTTCTGCATCTTGCCTGTTGCTGTTTTGGGGATATCGGTGAAGACCACTTTCTTTGGCCGCTTAAATGAGGCCATATGCTCGCGGCAAAAATTGATTAACTCATCTTCGGTTGCCGTCGCCCCATCTTTGAGTTCAATAAAGGCACATGGCACTTCACCCCATTTTTCATCAGGCATAGCAACCACCGCCGCTAGGGCCACAGACTTGTGTTTATGTAATGTTGCCTCAACCTCAACTGATGAAATGTTTTCTCCCCCTGAAATAATAATATCCTTAAGTCGGTCTTTAATCTGGACATAACCATCAGGATGTTTGACCGCCAGATCACCTGAATGAAAATATCCCCCAGCAAAAGCTTCGCTGGTTGCTTCAGGGTTTTTGAAATACCCTTTCATGATAGTATTGCCGCGGAACACAATCTCACCAATCGTCTCGCCATCAGCCGGAACAGGCGTCATTGTCTCACTATCAACGACATCTTGTTCTTCTAGCATGGACATGGCGACACCTTGACGGGCCAGCATCAAATCCCGATTGACCGTTTCATTGTCATCCCATTTGTCATGCCAGACATTAAGGGTGACATGACCATAAGTTTCGGTAAGGCCATAAACATGAAGCACATCAAAACCAATGCTTTCCATTTCACGGATGACTGATGGTGGCGGTGGCGCGCCTGCGGTCATCACTTTGATGCCACGCGAAATCTCTCTGCGATGGCTTTCTTCTGCATTAATGATCATGGATAAAACAATTGGCGCACCGCCTAAATGGGTAACCCCATGATCGGCAATCGCATCAAATATGACTTTCGCAGTAATGGCACGAGTACAAAAAATAACTCCTCCCATCAAAGTTACTGTCCAGCTATGCCCCCATCCGTTGCAATGAAACAAGGGGACCAGCGCAAGATAGCGTGGCTTTTTGGCATGCATCCAATCGCTAACTGTTCCCATCGACATCAAGTACGAGCCACGATGATGATAAACCACTCCTTTTGGCCGATTGGTTGTCCCGGAGGTATAATTCAAGGTTAAGGCATTCCATTCGTTATCTGGTAATTGCCATTGCTCATCCTCATTACCTTTGGCCAGAAGCGCCTCATAATCCATCATGCCAATTGGGGTGTTCTTAGCGTCATATTCGCTGTCAGCGATATCAATGATGGTGATTTTTTCTGCCTCATCTGATGCCATTAAGGCAAGGGCGGCGCTTGCTGTGGCAGCAAACTCTAAATCCACAATCAAGACCTTACATTCCCCGTGGCTGAGAATATAGGCAATGGTTTCAGGGTCTAGTCGGGTGTTGATGGCATTTAGCACCGCACCACTAGCAGGCACACCAAAATGTGCCTCAACCATCTCAGGTATATTTGGCGCCAGTATCGAAACCGTATCCCCATAGCCTATGCCAAGGCGCTTTAATCCCGTAGCAAGGCGGCGGCAACGGGCAAATACCTGACTCCAGCTGTAACGCCTTTTGCCATGAATAATTGCATCATCATCCGGATAGATAGATGCTGTTCTCGGCAGAAAAGATAACGGTGACAAAGGAACGAAGTTCGCTGCACCAGTTGTAAAATCATCATAATGACTCGTCATCACTCTTATCCCACTATTAATTTCTAATCGCTTTACCATGTTCCATAAGCATAACTATACGTTCTAATGTTTCTGGTGTTTTGGCAAGCCTAAGAAAAGCACGGCGTTCGCGGGCAAACATCTCATCCTCAGTCACTGTTACGCTCTCAGGGGTATCGCTAACAACAATACTGGCTACCGCCATGGCAACAGTTTTGTCATGGGGATAGAACAAACCATCATTGATCCCTTTATCCATAAAATCTGACATCCGCGTTAATATTCCTGCTCCGGGCAGGGTTAGGACAGGCGCAGCAGAGGGGGTATAGCCGTTTTGATTCATAGCGGTAATCGCCTCAATCGCGCTGGACATGAGCTTATCACGGTTCATTTCCATCTGATCACGATGAGGTAAGAAATATTGAATACGGGCGCTTTCCTCTGGGCTTGTTCCTGTTCTGGCATAACCGATTTGCATCCATGTTTTCCATGCCGCTTCCTCTGGATCATTGGTTACATCAAGCCAGCGGCGCATTGTTTCTTTGACACCGCCGCCACCTGGCACAACACCAACGGCCGCTTCTACTAGTCCAAACACCGAATTGCCATGGGCAATCACCTGGTCTGCATGAACAATCACCTCATAGCCCCCACCAATGGCAAGACCAGAAGGGGCAGCAATCACAGGCACAGGCGCATCACGCATAGCCGAAACGGCATCCTGAAATCGTTTCAGAAAGGCATCTATACCTGACCAGTCTTGCTGACGGATCAGAGCAAGAACAGAGGTAAGGTCCACCCCAGCGGAAAAATGCTGGGCGTCATTATGAACAATAATGCCTTTACCATGATCTTTGGCGGCGGCGGCAACAATGGCCATCGAATCATCCGTTAGAGCGTTAGCCTTTGAATGAAACTCCACCACCCGCAAATCATCACCCAACTGATAAAGACTTGCTGCACGATTGCGCAAAATAGGGGTCAGACATTGCCGCATCATATGAAAGCGGATTGTCCGTGGCGGCAGATTAACCGGTTGCATATCTGGCGCTGAGTCTGGCTGATCAAACTGAGCAACGTATAAAGTGCCATCCTTTGGATGATAAAACGCTGTGATATGCGCTGAGGCTAAAACTGGCGGCACGGTGATGCCAACCTCGGCAATCATTGCCCTTACCTGATCATGACCAATCGCGTCCATCATCTCAAACGGGCCACGTTGCCAGTTAAACCCCAGTTTCATGGCATCATCAATATCCTGCGGCGTTGTTGTCACCGATGGGATAAGATCAGCAGCATAGGCAAAGACACGCGCCAAAACCGATCTTGCAAATGATACCAAGGGTTGATCTGCCGCATCATCAGGAGGGCTGATCATTAATGATAACGGGTCTTGGCTATCTGCCAGCATCGCATTAGCGCGAGCAATTAGCACAGGCACATCTGCATGAACAGGGCCAATATGACCATTATCTAGGTTCACCATTTGGGTCTTATCCTGCCGGTAGAAACCGCCGCCTGATTTATCGCCTTTATGCCCATCAGCCAGCATAGATTTGATCAAAGTGGCAACAGGATTCTTTGTTTCACCCACCGTGTGAAAAGCATCATCAGGAGGAAGAATAGTGGCGAGTGTGGTAACAACATCCGCCATCAAATCCACACCGATCAGATCATAAAGCCCGAAAATACCTGTTTTTGGGATTCCCATGGGCCGCCCCATCACCGCATCAGCGTGATCAATAGCAAGATTATGGGCGGCAGCTTCAGCTAAGCCAACTTGAAGTGCAAAAACCCCAACCCGATTTCCTAAAAATCCAGGGGTATCGCGGCACTGCACCACGCCTTTTCCCAAAACCCTATCATTCATATCTTTCAGACGCGCCATAATGGCGGCATCCGTTTCTTCCCCTTCAACCAGTTCCAGCAAACGCATATAACGCACAGGGTTAAAATAATGGGTGATGGCAAAGCGACGGCGAAACTCAACTGGCATATCCTCAACCAGAACGCGAATTGGTATCGTTGAGGTGTTTGAAGTCACCACCGCATCAGCCGGAATGACACTGGCAAGCTGTTGATAAAGGGCTTTCTTGATATCTAGCCGTTCCACCACAGCCTCAATTATCCAGTCCGCTTTGGCAAGCTGCCCCATATCATCACGAATATTGCCAACCTGAATGCGTTCCGCACACGCTTTAGAAAACAGGGCCGGTGGGTCTGATTTCTTGAGCCTTTCCACCGCATTAATCGCCCGGCTATTGACCTCATCACCATCATCATCAGGCATATCAAGCAGCAACACATTTAGCCCAGCATTGGCAATTTGTCCGGCAATAGCACTGCCCATTGTGCCTGCGCCAATGACTGCAATGGAATGAAATGGAATATCCTTCATCATATTATTTTGCTTTCTGCTCTTCTAAAAGTTCACGCAGGGCCTGATTGACTTCATCACCGCGTTCAATTGGTAACATATGACCTGCATCAGCTATGGTGATGGTTCTGGCATGGGGTATTGCGTCCGCCATTGCCTTTCCCTGTTTCCATGGTGTCATCTGGTCATCTTTAGCCAGAATGATCATCGCAGGTTGCGTGATTTTGCTCGCTGCTTCTGCCCCATCCTGATAGGCCGCACAGGCACGCAAATCTGCGGATAAGGTTCCAGCCGGATTATCCGCCATGATCCGCTTGCCTAGATTCACATGGCTGTTTCCCGGCATCGGGTGATCGTGGAATTTTCCATCGCGTCCATGCCCCCATGACAACATGGCATCAAAAGCCGACATTTCATTATTGTCAGCCATATCAATCAGCGCTGGATTAACGCCAATAGTTAGGCCAAGCGCTATCAGACCAACACTGCTTACCTTTTTTGGATATCGGCTTGCTAATTCAAGGGTTACCAATCCCCCTTGGGAATGACCAACTGCCGTGACCTGATCAACCTTGAGGGTTTCTAAGAGATCATGACACCAATCCGCCATCTCTGGAATGCTGGTGATTGGCTTACCCTCACTTAGCCCATGGGCGGGGAAATCAGGGGCAACCACAGACCAACCACGATTGGCAAAAAATCTGGCTTGAAGCAACCAAGTCAAATGGCTTTGTCCACTGCCGTGGATTAGCAAAAGCACTGGCGCATCAGGATTGAACGCCCGACCACCAGTAGAAACGAAAATGTTTTGATCATGAACCGTGACATACATTGGCTAGGCCCCTTTGCTCATGACAGATTTTCGGGCCATTTTAAGAGCGCGATCAAAATCTTCTTTGATATCTTTAATATCTTCTAACCCCACAGAAATCCGGATCAGGTCATCGGTTAGCCCTGCGGCCTTCATGGCAGTTGCTGAAATATGGGAATGGGTAGTGCTGCCGGGGTGAATGACTAAAGTTCTGGCATCCCCAACATTTGCAAGATGTGAAGCCAGTTGAACATTTTCAATAAAAACTTGGCTAGCCTCACGTCCACCTTTAACCCCCATGGTTACGATAGACCCTGCGCCTTTTGGCATTTGGCGCATCGCCACATCATGACAAGGGTGATTTGGCAAAGATGGGTGATTGACCCAAGCCACATCCTCATGTGCTGTCAAAAAGGCAATCAGTTCTGCTGTATTAGAAAGATGCCGATCCATCCTCATACCAAGGGTTTCAATCCCTTGAAGAATATGAAACGCATTCGTTGGGCTTAAAGTGGGTCCAATGTTGTACATACCCTCACTTCGGACCCGCATTGCAAAGGCAGAAGGCCCAAACTCTTCCCATAAATTCACACCCTGAAAGGCAAAATGTGGTTGGGTTAAAGTAGGAAACCGATCATTTTGACCCCAGTTAAAGTTACCCCCATCAATGATAATACCGCCCATAGCAATGCCATGGCCACCAATCCATTTGGTTAAGGAATGGATCACCACATTCGCCCCATGATGAATAGGTTGCATCAGATAAGGTGTATTAAGCGTTGCATCTATCATCAATGGGACACCAGCAGCATGGGCAATTTCTGCCACTGCTGCCACATCCATTACCTCAAGCCCCGGATTACCAATCACTTCACCAAAAACCATTTTGGTATTCGGTTGAATAGCATTAGCAATGGCTGTGTGATCTGTGGGGTTAACAAAACTGGTAGTGATGCCAAAACGCGATAAAGTATGTTCAAAGAGATTAATATTACCGCCATACATTTGCGAAGACGCAACAATATGATCCCCTTGCGAGGCAATAGCGGTCACTGCCAAAAACACAGCAGACATCCCTGTTGCAACTGCTACTGCTGACACACCCCCTTCCATCGCTGCCAAACGATTTTCAAGAACCGCAATTGTCGGGTTGGAAATACGGGTATAGAGATGCCCCCCCACTTCAAGATTATAGAGCGCGGCGGCATGTTCCGTGTTCTCAAACATATAAGACGTGGTCTGATGAATAGGCACTGCGCGTGAGCCATGCCTTTCATCTGGGGTAAACCCTGCATGAAGTCCTAGGGTATCAAAGCGGAATGATTTACTCATGATAATAGCTCTTTTGGTACTTTGGTTGATGGCGGCAGAAAGGGCAGACTGGTCATGGTACCATTTCTTTTGCCGTAACTGGTTTCCACCACCAAACCTTCGGTTGCTTCGCTAGCCTCAGTGGAAACTAAGCAAACCGCAATGTTCCGATCAAGGCGCGGCGAATAAGCTGCCGCGGTGGCATAACCTACACATTTTTGATCCAGCAGAATTGGCCACTGGTTTTCATTAGTGGATGTGAAACGATCCCCATCCATAAAGATGCCACAAAACCGTCTGCGCGCACCTTCGGCTTTAATCTTTTTTAGCGCAGCCTTGCCGACGAACGCAACATCTTGATCCAAATCACAAAGCGCATCTAAACCCATCTCAAAAGGATTAGAATTAGCATCCGTATCAGCATTCACCGAAATCATCCCACTTTCAACGCGTTCAATATAGTTCGGCGCGCCCGGGCCCATCTGATATGGCTTACCTGCCTCCATGACCAAATCCCATAATTGGCCACCTTTTGTGCCATCCCTTAAATAGAACTCATAGCCGCCTTGCTTGCTCCATCCTGATCGGGCTACCACCAAAGGAATGCCTTGCAATTCAGTTTCATAAAATCCGAAATAGCTCAACCGCAAAGGGGCATCACCAAAAAGGTCTTTGGCAACATAATGCGATTTCGGCCCTTGGATTGACAGGGGTGAGACATCAGGTTCGGACACATCAACATCAAGACCCATGGCAAAGGCAATGCCTTCGGCCATCATTAACGTATCGTTATCGGCAATTGACAACCACAATTCATCTTCGGCAATTCGCAACAACACCGGATCGTTCACCAGCGTTCCTTTGGTGTTACATATCGGCATATAAATCCCTTTACCGACCTCAAGATTATCAAGGTTTCGAGGGGTTAAGATGCGTGCTAAGCGCAACGCATCCGGGCCGTTTAACCGCACTTGGCGTTGCACCGCAACATCGCGGATATCCACATGATTCACAAGGCGTTCGTATTCTGCTAACGCATCACCGTAATTGACGGGCATATACATATGGTTATAGGTGCTGAAATGGGTTACACCTGCCGCCACGGTGCGATCAAAAAATGGGGATTTGCGAATGCGTGGGCCAATGGCAATTGAAAAAGACATATTACACTCTTCATACTGATATTAAAAAATTGACGAAAGGGGACAAGACTTAACGGGATAAATCTACGACAACACGACCACTGATCTGACCTTTGATAATCCGTTCTCCATAAGATGGAAGATCAGCAAGTCCAATGACTGTGGTAATGGCGTCTAACAGATCAAAGTCCAAAGACTTTGCTAATTCTTCCCATACCTTTATCCGGCGTGGGTTAGGCTGCATCACGCTGTCGATACCAAGCAAATTAATGCCGCGCAATAAAAAGGGAATAATAGATGCTGGTACAATGACGCCACCAGCGTTACCAATAGCTGCCGCTGATCCAGCGTATTTAAGCTGTCCCAACACACGGGCCAGCATATTGCCGCCAACACTATCCACGACCGCTGACCAACGTGCACTTTCCATCGGTCTTTCCACCGTATCCGCCAATTCTGCACGCGGAATGACCTCATCAATTCCAAACTGAGACAGATAAGCCGCGGCATCAAGCTTACCACTGACACCTGCAACCTGATAACCACGCCGCGCTAGCAACATCGCCGCCACCGAGCCAACACCGCCGGTTGCACCAGTGACCAGAACCGTTCCACTTTCTGGAGTAATCTGGTGATCTTCGATAGCCATAATACCAAGCATCGCCGTCACCCCAGCCGTGCCAATCGCCATCGCTGTTTTTAGGCTGAACCCTTTAGGCAGAGGCAACAGCCAGTCTGATTTTACGCGTGCCGCTTGGGCATATCCGCCCCACCATGCTTCGCCCACACGCCAGCCTGTCAAAACCACCTGATCCCCAGGCTTGAACCGATCGCTAGCTGATTCCCTAACCGTACCAGCAAGATCAACACCGCCAATATGCGGATAGTTTCGCACAATGCCGCCCTTACCAGACAGAGCCAGGCCATCTTTATAATTAAGTCCCGAATAGGCTACATCAACAAGAACATCCCCCTCTTGCGGCAAATCAGAATGATCAAGATCGGTGATAGTTGCCGCAACAGGAGCATTTTCCTCGCGCGTGAGAAGAAGGGCTTTAAAGGTCATCAGGAAATTCCTTTATTTGTCATTTCAGAATTATGTTTCATCAATACCCGAGGCAAGGCCAAAACGAAAGATTTTTCATCATAACATGCTGTTGTTTTCAGCCTAGGAAATCCACGATCAGAGCCGCACCAATGATCACTGCCAATAGCATCAGCCCCCCACCCATAATAAGATGCAGACGCGGCGCATGCTGTCTAAATCCATTGAGAACCCAAGGTATACCAAACACTACCGCCAAAAGCATATACCATAGGCTATCCACCGCCCATGCGGTTGCTGTCATCTGAACGCGCATCCCAAGCGGTTGATCCGGGGCAAGAAACTGACTAAAAACCGCCGTAAAAAAAACCGCCACTTTAGGATTAAGAAAAGCAATCAAAAAACCATCACGCCCATGCCGCCACAACTGGCCTGAGACGGTTTTCTGATCCCATAGAGACGCATGACCCGACACACCCTCTCGCATCATAGACAGACCTATCCACAGCAAAAACAGCACCCCTGCGATCTGAACCGTGACAAAAACAGCAGGCATCAGAACTAGCAACGAGGCCAAACCCAGCGAAACCAAACCAGCATAGATAAAAATGCCCACGCCGTGACTAATGCCAAAGATTAACCCTGCCAGCACCCCTGCGCTCGTCACGCTGCGGATCAAGAGGATCACACTTGGCCCGGGGCTAGCCGCCCCAGCCAGACAGGTTAATGTCAGGATTAGCCAATCGTGAAATGATAGCATAGACAGAATTCCTCAATGAATAGGCAACGCCACTTTATCATCTTGAGACTTGCAACAATAGGCAAGCCTATATAGTCTTTGCTGAATAATTTTCGTTTCAGGGAGGGAAAAATGAAAACACGCGCCGCCGTTGCCATGGAAGCCGGTAAGCCGCTTGAGATCATGGAAGTTGATCTTGAAGGACCAAAGGCTGGTGAAGTGCTAGTAGAAATTAAAGCCACTGGCATCTGCCATACGGATGAGTTCACTTTATCCGGCGCTGATCCCGAAGGCATTTTCCCTGCTATTCTTGGGCATGAAGGCGCTGGGGTCGTACTTGAGGTTGGGCAAGGGGTTACCTCGCTCAAGCCAGGCGATCATGTCATCCCTCTTTACACACCCGAATGTCGGGAATGTGATTATTGTCTGCACCCAAAGACCAATCTATGTCAGGCAATCCGCACAACCCAAGGCCAAGGGCTTATGCCTGACGGCACCTCACGATTTTCGATCAAAGGTCAGCCTATTTTCCATTATATGGGCACATCGACCTTTGCCAATCATACGGTTTTGCCAGAAATTGCACTGGCCAAAATTAATCCGGCAGCCCCTTTTGATAAGGTCTGTTACATCGGTTGCGGCGTTACCACAGGCATTGGTGCTGTGATCAACACAGCAAAGGTTGAACCAGGGTCAAATGGCGTGGTCTTTGGCCTTGGCGGCATTGGTCTGAATGTGATCCAAGGCCTGCGCCTAGCTGGGGCAAATATGATTGTTGGTGTTGATTTAAACAACGACAAGAAAAGCTGGGGCGAGAAATTTGGTATGACTCATTTTGTTAATCCAGCAGAGGTAAAGGGCGATCTGGTATCGCATCTGGTTGAATTGACTGGTGGGGGGGCGGATTACAGTTTTGAATGTATCGGCAACACCGATGTCATGCGGACAGCGCTGGAATGCTGCCATAAAGGGTGGGGTGAGTCGATTATTATCGGCGTCGCTGGTGCCGGCAAAGAGATCAGCACCCGTCCGTTTCAACTGGTCACCGGCAGATCATGGCGCGGCACCGCCTTTGGCGGCGCCAGAGGCCGAACCGATGTGCCAAAAATTGTTGATTGGTACATGGATGGCAAGATCGATATTGACCCCATGATCACCCACACCATGCCGCTAGAAGATATCAATAAGGCTTTTGACCTGATGCATTCAGGCGAAAGCATCCGTTCTGTGGTGATCTATTAAATCTGACCAGATTTTATCTTAATAACCAACGCGAGGAAGGATGGTTTTCGGCCTCGCGTTGCCCTTTTTTCACTTCCTCAATCCCTACTTGAGCCTGTCTCAGACACCTGATAGGGTTAGGGTTTAAATTAACCACTGCTAAAGATTTGCCATGCAAACCATCACTGAAACACGCCACATGGGCGGCACGCATCGTGTTATCCGCCATGACAGCAGCATCACCAAATGCCCGATGGAATGGGCGATTTTCATCCCTGAGGGGGGAAAGCCTGATGCATGCCTTATGTTTTTATCAGGGCTAACCTGCACATGGGAAAACGCTGCTACCAAGGCTGGCGCGCAAGCCGCCGCCGCCCGTCACAATATGGCCGTTGTGTTTCCTGATACCTCCCCCCGTGGTGACAGCGTAGCAAATGCAAATGATTATTTTCTGGGGCAAGGCGCAGGGTTTTATCTGACCGCGACTGAGGCGCCATGGGCGCCCCATTTCGCCATGGACCGTTATATCACCGAAGAAATGCCAGAATTGATTGCACTGACCCTTAAACAACCCCTGCCGCCACTTGGGGTGACAGGCCATTCCATGGGCGGGCATGGGGCGTTAACGCTGGCGATGAAAACCCCCGATCTGTTCACATCAGTGTCCGCCTTTGCACCAATTTCTGCCGCAATGGAAAGCGGCTGGGGGCAAGAGGTTTTACCAGCCTATCTGGGCACAGATACTTCCGCCTATCATGATCATGATGCCACCAAACTTATGGCTAGCCGCGGTTGGAAGGGCGATATTCTGGTGGATCAAGGTCTAGCCGATGCCTTTCTGGGTGAGCATCTCAAGCCGCATCTTTTAGCCGCTGCCGCCGAAGCTGCAAGTATCCCCCTGACCTTGCGTCAGCACGAAGGCTATGACCATTCTTATTATTTTGTCGCTAGTTTCATGTCGGATCATGTAGATTGGCACGCTACAAGATGTAAATAACCATGTCCACGACAGAAACCGCAGATTATATCATCATCGGCTCAGGATCAGCTGGTTCAGCACTTGCCTGGAGGTTATCTGAAGGACGAAAATATTCAGTTTTGGTGCTGGAATATGGCGGCACAGATATCGGCCCCTTTATTCAGATGCCTGCGGCATTATCCATGCCCATGAATATGAAACGCTACGACTGGGGCTATCTAGCAGAACCTGAACCTGCGCTTAATAATCGTCGGCTGGTCTGTCCCCGAGGCAAGGTGATTGGCGGATCATCATCAATCAACGGGATGATTTATGTTCGTGGTCACGCTGAGGATTATGCCCATTGGCAAGAAAGCGGCGCTGAGGGGTGGGGTTATGCTGATGTGTTGCCTTATTTCCGGCGCATGGAACACTGGCACGAAGGTGGACATAGCTTAGGCTTTGAAGACCCCGGCTTTCGCGGCACGGATGGCCCACTTCATATCACAAGGGGCAGCCGCAAAAACCCACTTCATCATGCCTTTGTTGCCGCCGCCGAAGAAGCTGGCTATGTCGCTACTCCTGATTATAACGGCTTTCGTCAAGAGGGATTTGGCCCTGCGGATATGACCGTTTGGAAAGGGCGGCGCTGGTCCGCTGCAAATGCCTATTTAAAACCAGCCATAGAAAAAAACGGCGTCCGACTTATAAAAGGGGCGTTGGTTGACCGCATCACCTTTCGTTATGGCCGTGCTGATAGCGTTATTTTTACCCGTGGCGGACAGACCATCACCGCCCATGCCAAGCGTGAGGTAGTCCTGTCTGCAGGGGCAATCAATAGTCCGCAAATCCTTCAGCGATCTGGGATTGGGCCAGGCCATGTGCTGCAGCAAGCTGGGGTTGAGGTCAAGCAAGATCGCGCCGGGGTTGGCGCCAATCTGCAAGACCATCTTGAGGTTTATTTTCAGGTGAATTGCCTTCAGCCCATTACCCTAAACCGGCATCTCAATCTGATTTCTAAAGGGCTTATTGGGTTGCGCTGGCTTTTAACTGGTGGCGGTTTAGGCAGCAGCAACCAATTTGAAACCCTTGGGTTTATCCGAACAGATAAAGGCATATCCTATCCTGATTTGCAGTTTCATTTTTTACCTGCGGCGGTGCGATATGATGGTAAATCTGCGGCAAAGGGCCATGGCTTTCAAATGCATATTGGGCCGATGCGTTCACAATCGCGGGGCCATGTTCATATTCGGTCAGAACACGCTGGTGATGCGCCTGAAATCCGATTTAATTATATGTCACATCCCGATGACTGGCTAGAGTTCCGCCGTTGCGTTAGGTTAGCGCGTGAAATTCTCAATCAGCCTGCAATGGATGCGTTTAGAGGCCATGAGATTCAACCCGGCAACCATGTTACTAGCGACAATGCTATTGATGATTTTATTCGTGAGCACGCCGAAAGCGCCTATCATCCATGCGGAACCATGCGCATGGGCAAGGCAAATGATCCGATGGCGGTGGTTGACCCCGAATGCCGTGTCATTGGTGTTGATGGCCTGCGTGTGGCTGATAGTTCAGTTTTTCCCCGCATCACAAATGGCAATCTCAATGCACCTTCGATTATGGTCGGGGAAAAGGCATCTGATCATATCTTGGGCAAAACCCCATTAGCACCCGTGAACCTAACCCCATATGCGCCTGAAAACTGGCATAATCAGCAGCGATAATCCAACCCTCTTGATCAGACGCTGGACGAAGTTTGCTATGCGCTATCCCATAGAGACCAAACCCCACCCTAACCCCAGCATAGCCAACACCACTAATCCTGGATTTAGCCGTCCCCATAATAGCAATGCTAATCCAATTCCCACTAGCACCCCATCTTGAGGGGTACGGATTGCTGTCATCATCACGGGATTGATCAACACTGCCGCCAGCAAGCCAACTACCCCTGCGTTAATCCCTGCTAAAGCGGCACGAAGACGGCGCGAAACCATGTATTTCTGCCAATAAGGCAAAACCCCTAGCAACAACAGAAATGATGGCAGAAACAAAACCAGCATCACAACCCCGCCCCATAACAGCGCCATATACCCCTCAACCATGACCGCCCCAAGAAACCCACCAAAGGTGAATAACGGTCCGGGCATGACCTGTGCCATGCCATAACCTGCCAGAAAATCAGCGAGCGACACCAGACCCGTATCGACCACTGATGCCTCTAAGAGAGGCAAGACGACATGACCACCACCAAAAACCAAAGTCCCTGCCAGATAAAACTGGCTTAAGGCAA
This sequence comes from Pseudomonadota bacterium, assembly GCA_027593125.1. GTDB lineage: Bacteria > Pseudomonadota > Alphaproteobacteria > Puniceispirillales > UBA1172 > UBA12202. The sequence continues at coordinate 15,000 of JAQCJL010000019.1, forward strand.
ACCAACCGCTTTCGGGCAACAGATGCGCTAGCAAAAGCAAACCCACCAGCCCTTCCACAAACAGCACTAATGCAAAAGATGACCAATTGCGGCCATGACTGAATAACTGTCCCCCTGCCGTACCTTGATCTAAACTGATCAATAGCAAACCCAAGCCGCCACACCCAAGAATAAGCAAAGGCGTCATTAATGGCATATCCAGCCACAACACCGCGACCGCCATGGTGATAGCAATAGTCGCCTTTTCAATACTAAGGGCAAAGCCCTTTGCCATGCCAATCACCGCATGAAGCACCACCGCCGCGGTAACCAATTTCAACGCCATAATCAGCGATAAAAAATTGACACTTAATGCAACCAAGCCATAACCAAAACTGATCATTAATATGGCTGATGGCAAGGTAAAGCCAATAAAGGCCAGCACCCCACCACCAAGCCCACGCCATGATACCCCAAGAGCAAACCCAAGCTGGCTAGAGCTTGGTCCCGGTAACATATGACAAAGGGCAAGAAGATGTTGAAAATCAGTGGCGCTTATCCATTGGTTTCGTTCAACAAAAGCGACGCGGAAATATCCGATATGTGCAACTGGCCCGCCAAAACTGGTCAAGCCAAGCCAAAGAAAGCTTAAAAAAATCTGGGTATAGGATGGTGTTGATCGTGATGCCATATCCTCAACGGCGTTTACCTGATCTGCCATGGGTCAAGATAAGGCAAAATGCTGAAATCGCTCTGGCAGATCGGCAATCGCCGCTTGTTCCGCATTTGCAAAGGCAAAGCGCAGATGGTCTTCGTAATCTGGGCCAAAAAAACCACCAGGAATAGTCAGAACACCCGTTTGCCGCATTAGCTCGGCTGATACCTCGCGGCTTTGATGCGATGGGTAGGGATGCCGAACAAAACCAAAATAGCCTCCACAGGCAGAAATCGACCAACCCTTTGCGGCGGCAATCGCCTCTTTGAAAATGAAACGCCTTGCCGCAATTTCCTGACGATTGCTTTCCCGCCATTTTGCCAATGATGGGATCGCCTTGATCAACGCTCTCTGCCCAATGCGTGGGGCACAAATCTGAATATTGTCAGTGATCTTTGCCATCTCAGCGATCACCTTTTCTGACGCCGTCACAGCACCCAAACGATACCCAGGAACGCAATAAGCTTTGGAAAAACTGTAAAGCTGAATAACCGTATCAAGCCACGCGGCATCATCACCTAAGCTATGCGGCCTGCTGATATCTAAATCTAAAAAATCACGATAGGTTTCATCCAAGATCAAGGCCAACCCATGCTGACGGCACAAAGCCAACAGATCAAACAGCAAATCATCCGGATAACGAAGGCCAGTAGGATTGTTCGGACTTACCAAGGCGATAGCCCGTGTCGATGGGGTGATCGCATCACTAAAGGCCTCTACGCTTGGCAGAAAAGCCTGTTCAGGATCACCCTTTATGCCGATGGCCTCAATCCCAAGCATAGCAAGGCTTGAGGAATGGTTAAAATAACTAGGTTCAGGCAACAGCACATTATCACCTGCCTTAGCTAGCACCATGGCTGTGATGATAAAAGCCTGATTGCATCCCGATGAGATCAGCACCTGATCAGAGATCACACTCGTGCCGTAAACCTGACTGAGATGATCAGCGTAAGCAGCGCGTAAATCTGGCTCACCCTCAATTGCACCATAACCAAGCACATCCCCCCTCGCTGCTTCTTCAGCGAGGGCCACCATCAAATCATGATGTGGAGGATAACCGGGAACAGCCTGAGACAAATCAATCATGGGCGCGGTGCCGTGATATTGCGAAATCCATTCCTGCACTAATGCCACTGGCGGGGCAGTTAGATGATGAATATCAGGATTAATAGCATAGGTCATGGCAACAGCTTTGAATGTGATGAAAATAAAAAACCATAATATTATCCTTAGCGCAAGAATAGCGAAGTGCCTAAGATAAAACTCTTGATCAATCTTTTAAACCTAAGGTAACCTTTTGTTAATAAGCCTGTGACAGGGTCATAGCCAATGGCAAAAGATGAGCATAAGGCCAAAGATCACAACGCCGCCAAAAAGGAAGCTTTTCTTGATGGCGCCTATCGGATCAACACGACTGATGATGCCCGGGCTTTCTATGATGCTTGGGCTAACTCCTATGATGATGAAATTACAACAAATGGCTATCTGACGCCTTTGCGATGCGCGCGTGCGCTTGCTCAGGCGGCGGATGATCTTACTCGCCCAATGCTGGATATTGGATGCGGTACTGGCATTTCTGGACTCGCCATGGTTGAAGCTGGTTTTACCACCATTGATGGGTCAGATTTATCAGAAGAAATGCTGGATAAAGCAAAAACCAAAGGGGTTTATCGAAACCTCTGGCAAGCGGATTTAAAACAGCCCTTTCCCTTTGCTACTGGCACCTATCATTATCTTGCCGCGATTGGCGTTATTGCCACCGGACATATGCCACCAGAAACCATCCCACGATTGGTAAACTTGCTTGATCAGGGCGGCTTTATGGTCTTCTCACTGAATGATCACACCTTGGAAAACCCTGATTTTGAAGCAAATCTTCATACTCTTGTGGATAACAAAACCATCACCATTCTTTTTGAAGAATATGGTGATCACCTGCCAGGAATTGGACTGAAGTCCAAAATCTTTATCTTAAAAAGGAACTAAAAATGGCTGAACACCTGACAACTGATCTGATCAATCTGTCTCGCTATCCCATTCATGAAGATGGGCCAGAACGCCAACAGCTTATTGCGCATATTCGCGCCCAATTAAATGAAACAGGCTGTGCGATTTGTAAGCAGTTTTTGACACCAAAAGCGATTGAACAGATCACAGCAGAGGCCGAAGCTGTGTCACATCATGCTCATAAATCCTTTAACCGAACCAACGCGTATTTTACCGCGGATGATCCATCCCTAGACCCATCTGACCCAAGGCGGCGTTTTTTTGAACGTTCTAATGCTTTTATTCCTGCTGATCATTTCGCAACCCATGGCGCTTTAAGACAAGTTCATGATTTTCCCGCGTTTGACCCGTTTATCAAAGACTGCCTTCAGCAAAAGGATTTCTATCGCTACGCTGACCCATTGGCAGATGTCATCATTAATATGGCACAGGAAGGGGAAGGCTTTCCTTGGCATTTCGACACCAACCCATTTACCATCACCCTGGCAATACAAAACGCAGAACAAGGTGGTGCGTTTGAATATGCCCCTGATATCCGAAAAGAAACTGAAAACTTCGATGAAGTCTCAAAAGTGCTGGACGGCAATTCAAACCGGGTGGTTAGCATCAATCTTGAACCTGGGGATTTGCAATTGTTCAAGGGCCGATATTCACTTCACCGCGTTACCCCACTTAAGGGGCAACAGCCTCGCTATGTCGCTATTTTTTCTTATGTGGATCAGCCTGATATGGTGGGTGCCCCTGAACGCACGCGTCAACTTTATGGCCGGGTTCTGCCTATCCATATGGAACGGGCCGGGCTCAGAGGTGATGCGCTGGTGGATTAATTTTTGCACCAAATTATCTTTGGCCTTGTTTTGCTAATTTGGGTTAGCCCTTTTGGCCTAATCGCTGAGAAGATTAACGCCCTTGCCCTCTAAAGGCTGCCTTCCGGCTATTTTAGCTACGATATGATCTGGCCATGCCAGTTTTGTCAAATTGAGAGCAAATAATACCCCGTCCGTTCCTGCCTTGAGTGGCCTTTTAGTGGTAAATGCGCCCTCGCCCTCAATTTCCAGCATTTCAGCAATCACATCCCCTTTTTGGACGATAGAACCTAAAGGCAAGTGATAGATCATCAAGCAGGGGCGGTCAGCACGAAGATATTCTAAAGCTGTTAATGGCAGAGCAGGCGGTGCCGATGGCGGGGTGAGGGGGTGATCATCAATCATCCCACGACCAACCAAAAACTGATAAAGATTATCAGCATCTTGTTTGTTCATTTCTTCTGCCACCTGATCAAGACCCCGATATTCCAGCGTTGCCGATAACACAGGCTTTGGCCATGCCACATTCGGATACCGGCGGGCTAATTTGATCCATAACCCTGGCCAAACCTCATCAAAAGACCCACCACCAGAATCCTCTGCCGTCATTGTTGCCGCTGATCCCATCCAATCTGATAAATCTTGATAGTCGGGCATAAGCTGAGGCACGATATAAATATGATTAAGGGCATCATCGTCACAATGCAGGTCAAGCACCATATCAGCGTCATACGCCTCCATCATGACCATATGCCGCAGACGTTCCAATGCCGTAACAGGGGTTTGGGCTTCAAGTTTTGATTTCACAATTTGTCTGATCAAGCGCTGATTTTCATCAGGATTATTGCTGAAAACATGGGATAAATCTTCACTATCCTGATGTATTAAAGCGTCCAGATCAGGCCAATGCCGATTATAGTTCATAGCATTAACCGGATGGTAACGCCCCCGATGGGTACCAAAGGCCAGATGCGTCATGCCAAGCGGATTCACCAATGGCAGAAGAACAATTTCTGCTTTTAAGAGACCTTTCTTTTTCGCCTGCTCTAGCCGCGTGATTAAGTGATGCAGTACCAACATACCTGGTTGTTCATCCGCATGCAGTGCTGCTTGAAGATAGATTTTCGCTGTCGGCTGATCTGGACGAAAACGGATCATAGTCAATTCATGGCTGGTGCCTGCACTATCACCAAGGATCTGATGAGTTTCCCTTATCATGATCTGCTCCTTTAATATTCTGATCTATCGGATCAGATTAAGCCGGATGATTAGCCGCGGGCGCCTAGCATCAGGCAGATGCCTGTTCAGACGCCGGTTCACCAAGCCAAAGATGAAAATAATCAAAAGTGTCAGCACAATAAAATAAAAGGCAATAATCGGATAAGGAACAAATGGATTGAATGTCTTATCCGCAAAGTAACTAGCGTAATATAACGCATCACCAGATTGCCGCCATGCCGGAAATCCAGAAAAAAACACCAACGTTGTGGAATGAAACAGAAAAATGGCCTCATTCGTATAGGATGGCCATGCCAGACGCATCATATTTGGCCATTGCACTTTCCAAAACATTTGCCATGGTGTCATACCATAGGCATTAGCGGCCTCAATTTCGCCCCGTGGTGATGACCGGAGTGCACCATAAAAAATCTCTGCTGAATACGCGGTGGTGTTAAAGATCAAGACCAGCAATGCCCCTAACCAGGCACGGGTCAGCCATCGTGTTTCCAAATCAATGACCACAAACCATAAATCAAGCGTCACCCCGACTTTGGGCAAGAGAACAAAAAGTTCATAAGCAAAAAAGAATTGAATAAATAAGGGTGAGCCCCGAAACAGAAAGATAAAACCTGAAGAAAACCGGCGATAAAAACCTCGTTCAGATGCCTTACCTACGGCAAGTACCATGGCAAACCAGTAGCCAAGGCAGACCGCTAAAACCCCAAAGAACACATTCCATATCAGCCCTGACCCAATTAAGGCAAACTGATCACAAAGGGTAATATCTGATTTTGGGAGAATTCTCTGACCATAGCCAATGGCACGAAGACCATAATCCTGAAATGAGGCAAGACAGGATGCGCTCACGGTAATTATGCCCCCTCTTTTTGCTGATTAAAGACCATGGACTGTCCCTGTGAAAATCGCTTATTGAGATAGGCAAATCCTCGCTCACTCATCCATGTCATCATCAGGTAAAAAGCCAAAAGGCCGAGAAAATACCATATCCGCCAATCCGGATGCGGATAACTAAAGGCTGAGGTTTTTGCCCCGCCCAGTTCACGCGCCCAATAGACAATATCTTGTATTCCCAGCAAGAACAGCAATGGCGTCGCCTTGATTAAGATCATCCATATATTTGATAACCCCGGCAAAGCATAAATCCACATCTGGCGAAACATAATGCGCCAATACACTTGACGCCGTGTCATACCATAAGCTGCCGCCGTTTCCAGTTGAGCTTTGGGGACTGCGGCCATAGCGCCAGCGATGACATTTCCAGCAAACGCCCCAAACACCAAGGCAAAGGCAATCACCGCCAAGCTAAACCCATAAAAATCATGAACCCATTGGCTGGCTGAAGATAATGGCATTTTAGCGATATCACACACGACAAAATCATTGCCTTGCCAGACTGAGCCAGTTTGATCAGAACATAAACTGCGGTGGCGCAAATATTCTATCCCTTGATCAAGAGCAAGAGGGACAAAAAGAAAAAACACTATGTCCGGAATACCGCGCACCATAGCGATATAAAGAGTGCCAGGAAGCCTGACCAAAAAGAAACGCGCCCGGCTTGCTGACGCGCTAAGAAGCCCTAGCAAAATAGCCAAAGGTGCAACCGCCCCAATCAACAGCAAAACAATCAAAAAAGATTGATAAAACGCCATATGCTTTGGGGTGCTCAGATAACATCCAAGCCACGCAAGACCGCTTATCTGATCCGGATTAACACAAGACAGCATTTTGTGATTCCTGAAAAAACCACATCCTGATCAAGGCAGAACACTGCCCTGATCAGGATAGGTTTAACTTAGAAGGTCTGGGCATCATCCCCAAACCATTTTTTGATCAAGGTGTTTAATGACCCATCTGCTTTCATTGAATCGATAGCAGTATTCATTTTTGCCTTCAGGGCACCATCAGATTCGCGCAAGCCCATGCCAACGCCGCCCCCGATGCCAATTTGACCAACAACTGCCAATTCATTTCCTGATTCTTCAACGATTGGCATCAGGTAATCCCCATCAGCTAAAACGGCATCCGCTTCACCATTACGGACTGCGGCAATAGTTTCATCAGGTGAAGCAAACTCAACCAAAGTCGCACCTGAAGAAGCCACATGACCAGCCTGAATTGTCCCTGTCTGGGCAGCGATCACAGCTGTGTTAACATCCACATCTGCGCCAGAGAGAGCCACATACATTGATGGGCTAGGTGGGTAGTATTCATGGGTGAAATCAATCACTTCATCACGTTCAGCAGTAACCGACATCCCCGCAATGATCGTGTCATAGTTGCCTGATACCAGGTTAGGAATAATTGAATCCCAGTCATTCACAACCCAAACACAATCTAAATTGGCGCGGCGGCAAAGCTCATCACCAAGCTCTCTTTCAAAGCCATCAACTTCATTTTTATCGTTAATAAAGTTGTAGGGAGGGTAAGCCCCCTCGGTCCCCATGCGAACGGTTTCTGCCAAAGCAGGGCCAGCGAGAACGCCAGCAAAGATTGTTGCCAAAATAATTTTTTTCATCGTTACCTCCGATAAATGCGCATCCTTAATGTTATGCTACAGCACCTGCGCTCAAAAATTGCTGTAACCTTTTGGATTTGGGATGTTCCAGCAGGATCTCTGGTGCTCCTTCCTCCTCAATTCTTCCTTCATGCAAAAAGATCACCTGATCAGACAAATCACGAGCCAGTCGCATATCATGTGTTACCAAGAGCATGGTTCGGCCTTCTTCGGCTAGCGCTTTGATCACGCGAACAACCTCTTGTTCTAGTTCTGGGTCAAGCGCCGAGGTCGGCTCATCAAATAGCATCGCCATCGGTTCCATCGCAAGCGCACGGGCAATGGCCGCGCGTTGTTGCTGGCCACCTGATAACTGGGATGGCCAAGCCTCCGCCTTATCGGCAATACCTACTTTATCAAGCAACTCAAGCCCTTTGATGCGCATATCTTCACGCGGATGCCCAAGCACCGTAACCGGTGCCTCAATAACATTATCCAAAATGGTCATATGGGACCATAGGTTAAATTGCTGAAAAACCATGGAAAGGTTGGTTCGCATGGCAATAACTTGCGATTTACTGGCAGGTTGGCGGCGTGCACCTTCACCTTTCCATGCCACCGCTTCTCCTCTGAACAAGATATCTCCGGCGTGGCTTAACTCTAAAAGATTGCAACACCGCAGAAGCGTTGATTTTCCTGATCCGGATGAGCCAATAAATGTTACCACCTTACCGCGCGGAGCCGTAAAACTGACCCCTTTAAGGACTTCGAGATCATGATATTTCTTATGTAGTCCCCTGACCTCAAGCACTGGCGTATCAGTTAATGGTGTGGCCTTCGTGGTCATACTTGCGCATTCCTGTTTGGGGAAACATTTTAAATGAATAGGTTATCATACGTCCATATTATTATATCTGACAAATCAAAACTCTAATCACCATGTTGTTTTCACCCCCTGCATATCAGCTTTCAGCATAGCCATAAAACCAGAAAATCACCTGCGCCAATTGAGACCCTAAAGCAATGGCAAGATTTCAATTTTGAAGGAGGAGGAATTTGAAGAGGGAGGTTTTGGGTTTGGAATGGTGCTGCTGAGAAGACTTGAACTTCCGACCTCTCCCTTACCAAGGGAGTGCTCTACCACTGAGCTACAGCAGCGTTGGCGCTTTTCTATCAGCAAGATAGTGATTATGCAAGGCTAAACCCATTACATCCGCTTGCGGATAATCTCTTATCCTCACCCCTGTTAAAACCATTTGAACAGAAAACGAACAATCCTCTGAACTCGGGGGGAAAATAGCTTTGGGGTATAGAATGAACCTGCGGCGCGTTTACTCGCCTCACCATAAGTAGGATAAGGCGCAATATGCGATGCCATGGTTTTAATTGATGCCCCCTTTTCCATGGCAATAGACCATGCTGCAATCATCTCACCAGCGTGGGGTGCCAGAATACTTGCGCCCAGAATGCGCCCTTTTTTCGTAACAACTGCCATCACCATCCCTTCGGTTCGGTGTTCAGCACGTGCGCGATCATTATCTGCCAGTGATGAGGTGAGGGCAATCGGGTCATAGCCTGCCTCTTTTGCCATTGCCATAGTCATCCCAACATGTGCCAATTCAGGATCAGAATAAGTTACCCACGGCACATGACGATCATCAATTCGGGCGGGTAGCCTAAACAGCATATTGCGTATCACAATACCAGCATGATACCCGGCCATATGGGTGAACTGATACCGACCCGCTACATCCCCAATGGCAAAAACCCGGCGATTGGTGGTGCGCAGACGGCGATCAGTTTCGATCCCACGCGGCGAAAAGGCAATTCCTGCTTTTTCCAGATCAAGCCCAGCGAGTTGTGGTCGCCGCCCTACCGCCACCAAAAGATGTGAGCCATTCACAGTCTTGCTCTTAGTATCATTTTTAGTGGCAGATGAAGAGGACGCTTGATCAACAGAGGCGTTGGGACGAAGGGGGGATAGCGATACCTCAATAGCGCCAGCCTTGCCAGTTACGCTTGCCGCCGCCATGCCCTCAAGCAGATTGATCCCCTCATCTTTCAGGCGCTTTCGCAGATTATCAACCAATTCAGGTTCATCTTTGCTTAGGATGCTAGCCGCCTCAACCACAGAAACCTCTGCCCCCAGTCGCCGCCATGCTTGAGCCATTTCTATACCAATTGGCCCCCCACCCATGATGATGAGATGTTGCGGCACTTGATCGAGGCTAAAGATCGTCTCATTAGTATAATGAGGGGTTTCTGCCAAGCCTGGAACCGGCGGAACAAATGGGGCGGACCCGGTGGCGACAACGACAAATCTGGCCTTGACCGCATAGCCGCCACCGGTGACGGTGCGGCGATCAAGAAATTGGCCATCAGCCTCAATCACTTTGACACCTAATGCGGTAAAGCGTTCCACGCTATCATGTGGCGCAATGCCAGCGATGACATTTTCAATATGAGATTTTACCGCTGACATATCGACAGTTTTGCTGAGGCTTACCCCCATCTGCTTTGATCGTGGATCTTGATAAGCCATCTTAGCGGCTGCCAATAGTGCCTTAGAGGGAACACAGCCATAATTGAGGCAATCACCGCCCATTTTGCTGCCTTCAAAA
>JAQCJL010000138.1 GCA_027593125.1 Pseudomonadota bacterium
AAACTCTAGTAAATATGAAATCATTGTATTTGCTTTCAGATGCTAGTGGGAAAGTCCCTGAGAAGAAAACGTTTTAACAAAAGCGGGAATGGCAGCTGTCTTCATCTGGTCATCTTGTGATGTTGACAGCGAACAGGGCTAGCGTATTGTTTTTTGATCCAATCAAAGCATGGGGTGTAAGGAAAATAAGAATGTCTAGCAAATATAGCATCACTACACCTCGCCTTGACATTGATCAAAACACAGCACAACACATTGTTCTTAAAATTCTTGAAGCTTTATCCGTTCCATCTGATATCGCAAAAGAAGTGGTTATCCATCTCTTAGAATCTGATTGTTCAGATGTGGAATCACATGGGGTATGGCGCATCCACCAATACACACAATATTACCAATCAGGATATTTGAAAGCTCAAGGACGCCCAGAATTAAAACAAAACTCCAAAGGGGCTTGGTTTGTCGATGGTCATGGTGGCATAGGCATTCCTGCCATGAATATGGCTATCCGGGACGTGGTTGAACGCGCCAAGGGCACAGGATTGGCGGCTATCGCAATTCAGAATGCTGGCCATACAGGCAGGCTTGGGGCCTATGCTGAATATGCTGCTGCGCATGGCTGTTTGGCAGTAATTATTGGGGGTGGAGGTAGAAAAGACTGGCGCTTAGTTGCGCCTTATGGCGGCAAAAAAGCGCTTATGTCTACTAATCCTTATGCTATTGGAATCCCGGGCGGTAAAGAAGGCCCTGTCGTTGCTGATTTTGCCACTTCTGCTGCTGCGGCAGGCTGGGTATATGGGGCAAAAATTGCTGGTGCCAGTTTGCCTGAAGGCATCTTAATGGATAAGGATGGAAACCCGTCAACAGACCCAGAGGCGTATTTTGATGGCGGTGCTATTCTTCCTGCTGGCGGGGCAAAAGGATATGCCTTGGCTGTCGCTGCCGAAATGATTGCCGAAGCCATGCTTGGTCCAGTGACCGTAGAATGCAATTGGCTCATCCTAGCTTTGGATTGTAGCCTCTATCAAGCACCGTCCAAGTTTCAAGACATTGCCGAAGAGATTTTGTTGGAATTGCGCGAATGCCCGCCTGCCAAAGGTTTTGATCAGGTGCTTGTTCCGGGGGAACGTGAAAGCAAGGCTAGAAAAACAAATCAGGATAAGCCAATCAGCTTGCCTTCTTCAACATGGGGGGAAATCCTTGAGTTGGCAAAAAGCCTTGGTGTTTCCCTTCCGCCAACCTAACCCGTCTATTGGGATAAGGGAAATATGCGGCAATGAAATGCCTTTATCCCATTATTGCTATCCCACATCATCAAAAATTGGGTTAACCTTTCCCTAATAGAAGTGATGATATGTGGTTAAACCCCTTATTGTCTTTGACCCACATGTTCAAAGGAGGCTTATCATGACCAACAACGCATCTGGACTCGAGACTGTTCCAGCCCGAAAAGGCAAAGCCGTTCATGTCAACAAAGATCAAGCGATTACCATCATTAATACACATGGCACCCAGGTAGTAGATACATGGTGCTTTATGGCAGAAGACTTGAGTGAGTTTATGTCAATGGAGCATCAAAGGAGTGTAACGCAATCGGTATTTCCTATTGTAGGGCAATCGTTATATAGCAATAATCGCCGTCCTATTCTGACCTTGGAAGAAGATACTTCACCAGGCCGGCATGATACTTTACTAGCTGCCTGTGATGTCTTTCGGTATCAGATGCTAGGGTGTGAAGATTACCATGATAATTGCACGGATAACCTAGCCGCGGCGATGAATGCGATTGGCTGTCCTGTTTCTGAAACACCGTCCCCCCTCAATTTATGGATGAATATCCCGTTCCAATCTGACGGCAGAACCGAGTTTTGCCCACCTTTGTCCAAGCCGGGTGATTTGGTGCGGTTGCGCGCTCATCATAATGTTATCGTTGTCATGTCTACTTGTCCTCAGGACATGGTGCCAATTAATGGTGAGGAGATGATAGTAAAAGAGGTGCATTACCACGTAGAGTGATGGTTGATCTGGATTGAGGAGCAAATGAAGCCAGCGAACAATTATTGTTCAAATTTCTCCATTTCCCATTTAGTTCCTCCCAAAACTAGGCCGCGTCATCGCGGCCTTTATTTTTAGTCGAATGACAAAGCGCTAACACTTATTTAATAGACAATATTATGCTAATAACCATTACCCTGACAGTGTAGTTGGGCGTGATAACAAACCATAGGATAGCAAGTGTCAGGCATCGATACCTCCATTGAAGTGAACGCGGATTTCTCTCAGCCTGTGGTCATTAAACCTGATGATTATCAATGGGAAGCATCACCCATGCCTGGGGTTGATCGTATGAAACTTGATCGCATTGGGGATGAGATTGCAAGAGCAACCTCACTTGTACGCTATCAGCCAAATAGCCATTTTTCACCACATGAGCATTCAGGGGGTGAAGAGATTTTTGTTCTCGAAGGGGTGTTTGGCGATGAGCATGGCGCATATCCAGCAGGAACTTATATACGCAATCCCATCGGCACCAAACATCAACCGGTTATAGGCGGTGAGGGGGCAACCATCTTTGTTAAACTTCATCAATTTCATCAACTGGATCAAAGCCAATTTACCATAGACACGAATAAGCAGGCTTGGCGCCCCGGTTTAGTTGATGGGTTAACTGTGATGCCCCTTCATCACTTTGAAGGGGAAAATATTGGCCTTGTCCGATGGGCCCCGAATACCCAATTTCAACCACATCAACATTGGGGTGGTGAAGAGATACTCGTCCTCAAAGGCACATTTTATGATGAGCATGGGGTCTATCCCGCCGGAAGCTGGTTGCGAAGCCCTCATCTAAGTCAACATACCCCTTACACCAAGGATGACGGTGCACTGATTTATGTCAAAACAGGGCATTTGCCAAAATAAAGCCGGATGGGGGGGCTAAAAATCCTCTAGGCCAGAACTTCTACCAATATCCTATTCAAGTTCACCGCCAGCTTTTTTCCAAGCAGCGACACCGCCACTGAGATTTAATACTGGCGAAAGCCCCATATCCGTTGCAACTTTGGCGGAAAGAGCAGATCTGCCGCCTGAAGCACAGTAAAAGATATAGGTCTTATCCTGATTAAACGCTGGATTATGAACAGGGCTTTCTGGATCAATATGAAACTCCATTAATCCTCTGGATGAAGGGATAGCCCCATGTATCCTGCCACGTTCTTGCTCATTGCTATCGCGTAAATCCACAAACACATGAGATGGGCTATCAACTAAGGATAGCGCCTCTTCAACACTGATGGCTTTAACTTCGGCCATGGCTTCTTTGACCATTGATGCGGCTGATTTTTTGATGGTTTGTGGCATGACTTACGATATCCCTTAATAGCTAGAATAGGTTTAGAGTGATCATACTATAGCTTAATCTTAGGATAAAGGTGCAAACCTTTATCCCATATCGCATATCTAATGTGGATTAGGCTTAATTTTGCTAATCGCACATGGGTTATCAGCAATTGATATTCTGCATTTTTGGCGCAAGCTTCTGCATTGTGGTTGAGAATTTCTGGGCTAAAGCAAGATACCGTTGCAGCTCATCCGCGTTGAACTGCCCTTGCATGGTCTGCGCCTGTTGCCCAAATTGGGTCAGTTTTGGCAATACTTCGGTCAGAAGCGTCATATTATCAGAATTGCAAAATTGGGATTTATCCGCGTAACTTGCGTAAATATCCACAATCTCTTCATAAGAATCGAGGAAATCCGATGTGGACGCCGCATAGCTGTTAAACGCGGTTAATATAAATAATAAGGCTAAAATCTTTTTCATCAACGCACTCCACCACCTACTAAGTTCAAATCTTATGGTTAAGTTAAAGTGAACAGAGCTTGAGTCAATATGACCTCTTAAAAAGAATTGTAAAAGAAAAGCCGCATGAAAGCGGCTTAAGTTAGGGAGGAACTTACATTTCCTATAACGGAAGAATTTGGGAAAGATTTACCCAAACATGAAAAATAAGTTATCAAAGCATGGCTAAACATGTGCAAAGGTATTGGATAAAAATCATTGCCTAAACAGAATTGCTGACCCCCAATGCTTAAGTCCTTATTTCAAGATAATGGGGATATCAACACACTAGAAAAAGCTATTCGTGATATCCTCCCTATGCGCTGATATGGAACGCCTGATGATGTGGCAGGGGTAGTGAATTGGC
>JAQCJL010000139.1 GCA_027593125.1 Pseudomonadota bacterium
ATTCGGACACCATTTTTTGTCGTAATGCAGGTGCGGCAGGTGACTGCCAAAGGGTGTTTTCAGAATAGCTTTCTAGCGATCCAAACCCTGCATCTGCACCATATTTTTCCATGACTGGTGCCAAGGAAGAACCATAGCCCCACTCATTAACCAAAAAGGCGCCTGATTCTTCGGTTAGCCAAGCATTAAGGAAGTCATAGGCCTCATCCGTGTTGCCAGCGTTATCTTTAATATGAACATAGGCACACATCCAAGTTGATTTGCCTTCCTTTGTATCTTCTTTCATAGCAACTGGAACTTCTTCTGATTGAAGAACGGCAGCGACTTCATTCCAAGACCATGAGATTTCTACCTCACCAGATTGCATAAGTGACCGAATTTCTGATCCATCACTCCAATAGGTGCGTATATTTGGATGGACAGCCCGTAAGAAATCAGATGCTTTTTTGAAATCTGCATCACTGGCTTTGTTCCAGTCTGTTACTCCTGTAGCTAGAAAACCTAGTGCATAAGCGTCATCGACATTGTCTGGAATTGAAACTTTTCCTTGAAATTTCGGATCAGCAAAAGATTGCAGGGTTGAGGCATCAGCCTCACTGACCAGATCTGTGCGATAAGTCATCGCGGTTGCACCCCAATCAATAGGCACTGCCCATTGGTTACCATCAGTATTAAAGCCATCAAGATTTTTCATTTCAGGGATGACTTTATCCCAATTCGTCAAACGCGATGTATCAATCGGCAACAACATGCCTGCGTCTCTAAGCTTGACAACACTTGGAGAACATGGATGGTGCAAATCGGCCTTGTAACCAGCCCTAATCTTTTGAAACGCTTCTTCTTCATCAGAAAAGAAATTATATGAAGGCGCACTGCCATATTTTTCCATGTAGTCTTGGAAAAAATTCTCGTCTTCATATCCGCCCCAATCAAAAATAATCAATTCGGCGTTAGTGGCATGAACAGAACCTAGCATCCCAATGGTGCTAACTGCGGTAGCCATTAAAATTTGCTTTAATTTTACCATGGTTTCCTCCGTTATTTTTGAATATAAAATTATTATGGCAACATTTTAATCTTATGCAATAGCCTTCATTGCAATGGTCATATTTGCAATCAAAATATGCAAACAACTATGTCTATATGTTTTTTTGCACCTCAATAATAGCATCTTCAAGGATATCGAACATCTTGTCGATTTCCTGACGAGTGATTATCAGGGGAGGTGAGAAAACGCACATATTGATAATCGGGCGGACTAGGAGGCCTCGTTTTTCACACGCCTCATCCATCATCTGACCAAAATGGCTATCAATTCTCAATCGGGCTTCCTCTGAGGCATTGGTTGAGGCTAATCCCTCAAGACATCCTAGTAAGCCCATGCCCCGCGCATCACCAATAATGTCATATTTTTCGCCAATCTGACGCAATCGCTCTTGAAAATAAGGGGAGATTTCACGGACATGTTCCATGATGCCTTCTCGTTCCATAATTTCCATATTGGTCAACGCCGCCCGCGCCGCCACAGGATGTCCGGAATAGGTGTAACCATTGGTAAAGGGATGAGAGCCATCAATATGATCAAAGCCTTTGAAAAGCGAATCAGAAATGATAGCCGCCCCCATCGGAACATAGCCAGAGGTCAACCCCTTGGCACAAGTAATGATATCCGGTTGGATGCCGAACACCGCCTCAGACGCAAACCAATGCCCCATCCGCCCAAAGGCGGTTACAATCTCATCAGAAATATAAACAATATTGTATTTCCGGCATAATTCGCGTGTCCGCTTATGATAACCGGGTGGGGGAATAATCACGCCGCCAGATGCCAGCACAGGTTCAGCAATAAAACAGCCTATATTTTCTGCACCGACCGAAATGATTCGATCTTCCATATCTTTGACTTTGGCATCGCACCATTCCTCAAGGCTAGTGCCTTTGGGTCTTAAATAAGGGTTGATATTTGGCAGCATGGAAACAAGGTCTCTATGCGTGTCCATGAAACGCCGGTCATGCTCACGCCCTGTTCCAGAAACGCTGGCTGCCAAATAGGATGAGCCATGATAGCCTTTCTCGCGGCAAAGTATCTTTTTCTTTTGTGGCCGCCCCATAATGTTGTTGCGATATTGGACAAAGCGCAATGCGGTATCCACCGCGTCAGAACCACCATTGGTGAAAAACACATTATTCAGATCGCCGGGGGCTTTATCCGAGATTTTCTTGCCCAGCAAGGCAGAGGTTTCGTTAGTCGTGAACCAAGGGCTGGAATAGGTCATTTTCATGACTTGATCAGCAATAGCATCCGCCATCTCACGGCGACCATAACCGATATTGACACACCACATTCCCCCGGGGCCATCAATCAGCTTATTACCATGGCCATCGATAAGATAGATGCCGTCCGCACTTGATATTTGGGTCATTTTAGGAGGATCGTCGGTCAAATCACTCCATGGGTGGATAAGATGTTCTTGGTCCCAATACTGCACCTGATCAGGTGAAATGCTATCATTCTTTAGATTTTTATCGCTAGCTGTCATCATCCAAAACTTAATTGTTAAAAAAATATCATGACAGCCCCCTAAATGGGTGTCAATCGCTGTCCGTTTTCTTGGGTTTGTGATGATGATCTTGATCAGGGATAAAAGGTTTCACCCCTGATGGCAGGGATGGGGGGACAGGAATTTTATCGCGGCGTGGCCGAACCAAAGTTAATCCGACGAGCATAACCATTAACGCCAACCATACGCTGGCAGAATACTGATCATCAAAAATAAGAATCCCCCAGAATACCCCAGAAAGTGTCACCATATAGCCTACTTGAGAGGCAAAAACAGGGCCTGCACTAACAATCAGAAAAACAAAACTGGAATAGGCCACCGCAGAGATCATAGCAATACCAAGGATAGACCATTCCAGCTGACCCGGAGGCAAATGAGGAATAAACAAATGATCAAAATACACAGCCATAGGCAAGATGATCAATGCTGCAACCAAGTTCATACCCACCGAGATACGGATAGGGCCTAAATCGTCTGGCTGATAGCGATCAATAATTAAGTTTTCAAAGGCATAACTTGCCGCGCCAAAACAAGACATCAGCACCCAGAACACCGCGCGTTCGTCAGGCAGACTGCTTTCAGGCAAAACCAGCAAAAGGATACCAATGGCGCCAGCCAGCAATCCTAACAATTTGATATAAGACACTTTTTCAAGTCGGATCAGTAATGCCATGCCATAAGTCAGCATTGGAACAAGCGTATCCGCGATGGAAAGAATCCCCGGCTGAACATAACGCGAAGCCGAATAAAAAATGATCCCCGGCAACAAAACACCGCTAAGAGCAATGACCAAGATCAGCCCTAAATGATGCCGCCTAATCCCCAATGACCCATTGCGAATAAGTGCGTAGATAAGCAGAAAAGTACCACTAAGCAAAGTCTGCCAGAAAGCAATACCAAGCACCGCAGCGCCTGTATTCGTGGCTAGTTTAGTCAAAGAAAATGAAAGCCCCCAGACTGTCCCTGTTATAACCAGGATCAGCCATGGCCAAAAATGCCAAATCCGAGCAATCATATGGCGACCTTGACGCTTTCTTCGATATACATCTGTCGTAATGCAAGGGTGTGTTCACCTGGCTTTCCAGTGCCAATATCTTGGCCATCAATAGAAACCACTGGCATGACATAGGTTGAAGCAGAGGTCACAAAGGCCTCATCCGCCGCTAAGGCCTCGTCAAGCGTAAAGGGGCGTTCTTCGATTTTCATTTGCTGAGATTGCGCATATTTTAGTAAAGACGCACGCGTGATCCCATGAAGAATATCATTTGATAAATGTCTGGTGATAATCACTCCATCTTTGATGATATATGCGTTATTGGATGTGCCTTCGGTAATGGTGTCATCTTCAATCATCCAAGTGTCGTCAAACCCTAAACGCTTGGCCGTGGTCTTTGCGATAGATGGGTAGAGCAACTGAACGGTTTTGATATCCCTGCGCTTCCAGCGCAAATCTTCCATTGTCATCACTGCCCAGCCTATATCTTGTTTGGCGTTTCGTGGGTCTGGCCTTTCCTGAGTGAACAACACGATTGTTGGGGTGATGCTCTCCCCCTCGGGATAAAGGAAATCACGGTCACCGGGGTTGCCGCGTGTGATCTGAATATAAACTCCGCCATGAACAA
>JAQCJL010000140.1 GCA_027593125.1 Pseudomonadota bacterium
GCAGAAGTTAGAAGCGGGAAACATGCAGAAGGTCAGCGTCAGCTTAATGAAGCTGAAAATCTGCGGAGTGAGTCTAGCCGGAGAAGCGCTATCTATGAAAATCTGGTGCGCAATTTGCCGCAAATTATTCGTGAAACTGTTAAGCCAATGGAAAACATCGATTCTATCAAGATCCTGCAAGTGGATGGTGTTCCTGGCATCAACAGCCCATCAGAGCGCGGAAGTGGCGATGGCGGGGTCACCGGAGAAGGTGGCGGTAGTGGAAATATGACTGACAAGGTTGTTAATTCTGCCATGAAATACCGGACTCAGGTCGCGTTTGTTGACGGTTTGATGAAAGAGCTCGGCCTACCGCTTGAAAATGTTGGTAGTGCAGGCGGAATGTCATTCAGAAACTTTCCTATGGCAGATGCCGGAAATGATAAGGGCGGAAAGGACGATTGATCAAACTAGGTTGATTGAGGATAGCTGCGATGCAAACAATGACTGATCAAGAACGACAGGAACGGCATGGGCTGATTTTGTCGCTTTGGATTGGCTTTGCAAGCATAGCAGTCATCCTCTTTCACTTAGGGTTGTCCAAGGATAATTGGATATTTTCATCTGCGGGGTTTGGTTTATTTCTAGCAGGTTTTATTGCGCATATTATTGTAAATGCGGTGGCTGGAACTGGATTTCAAACGCGTGAAGCTATCTTGGGTCTTTTTGTGTTTGCACTAGGGATTCTGGCTTTTTTGATAAGCGTAGTTATGGGGGTTGAATATTCGTCAGAACACTTCCTGACCCTTAGTTCTGGATTAGTGCTTATTTTAGTGACGATTATTTTTTATATGATCACAAGAAATGGCCTCAGAGATGCCTTTGACCAATTTAATATTATCAAGAGCTTTAACGCAACTAAGGCAGATGGAAGCGCATCAATAAAGGATGACAAAAGCAATGATATTGGGAGTCAAGAATAATGACCTCAGCGTTAATGCTTTTTTATTGTTTGTATCAGGCGCTGATGATTTATCTGGCAATATCTGCTGCGCGAAGCACACAAGATGCAGGTCATTATATTAATGGCAACCGGGATATGCCAGCGTGGGCGTTTATGTTCGCTGGCGCTGGTATTATGGCTGGTTCTGTTGGCATCTATGATAGCATGACAATGTTTGCCAGATTTGGGCTTCAGTATAATCATGTCATGGTCAGCATATTATGTGCTGGTTTTATTGCTGTTTTGATGATGAAGCGTCTATGGTTGGCCGCTAGGATTATGAGCTCGAGAACGCTAGGCGATATTCTGGCAGTATATTATGGGAGTCTAACTATCAGGCTGTTAAGTCTGGTTGTGCTTCTCTTCTTTGTGTTTCCCTTATCAGCTATCACCTTAGCAAAGCTTGGCGCCGTGTTTTCAGTTATGACTGACGGTATGTTTAGCCAGCAAGTGGTTGTCTGGAGCGTCGCCTTTTTCTTGTTTCTGGCGATTGCCATAGGAGGGTGGCGCGGCGGTATCATGATTGCCGCATCAAACGCCCTTATGATGCTTTTGTTGTTGCTGCTTGTTTCTGGCGTTAGTTATTTATCATTCGATGGTTATGGCAACCTAAAGCAAATGTTTGATACATCAGACAGCATCCGCTCTTTAACAGGTGTGTCTATTGACACTTTGCCAGGAGTGGTTCAGTTCACCAGAGGCATCGGTAAAAGTCTTGTCATGGATGGCGTATGGACGAGCCTTGCGGTTGCATCATTTGGATTAGCGTTAATTGGTATCGTGGCCCAACCTGGGTTTTGCTATTTGGCAATAAATCAGCGCAATCTGCGGGGCTTTGCCTTTCAACAGGTTTGGTTAACTGGTGGTGTAACCATTGCCTGCCTGCTTATATTACTTCCAATTGTCTCAGGCGGCATGATGAGCGCAAATTTGATTGCTAGTGGTCAGTTAACCGATCTTGGCATGTTCATGGCACTGGCTGAAAAGTTTCTACGCTTTGATGCAATGGTTGCTGCCGCATTTGTCTTGCTTTTGCTTATATCGTTGCAGCTCGTTGTCATGTTCTCTACGCTTTCAGGGGCAAATATCTTTGTTGATGAAATTATTCAACGCTATGTGCTGCCTGACCTAACCGAAAGAGGCAGGAGACTTGGGGCAAGGGTTACCCTTGCAGTTGTTCTCTTTCTGGTGGCGTTATGGGCGAATATTGGGCCAGAGTATGCTTATGTCCTAAACTCCGTGACCTTTAGCCTTTCCGCGCAGTTTGTGCCTGCTATTATCGGATTATGCTGGATACCGTGGATTGCTCGTCCTGGTGTTTTGGCTGGATTAGTTCTGGGTATCATCATGGTGATATTTACCGAACCGCTTGGCATTATTTTATTTGAGCAGATGTTTATAGACTTACCATGGGGGCGCTGGCCGTGGACTATTCATTCCGCAGGCTGGGGTTTATTCTTTAACGTCCTTACTTGTTTAATTATCTCAGGCTTTCGTCATCGTGATAGTGATCATGAAAATAGGCATCGCTTGCATGATGTATTTAGATCTGAATATCCGGCTGATGCAGGTGGGCGAAGGGTTGTTACTGCAATTTGGTCGTTAACGTTTATCTGGATGTTTTTTGCCATTGGGCCGGGTGCTGTTATTGGCAATGATTTTTTTGTCTATCCGATATTTACGGTCGAACGGTCGCTTATTGACATACCCTCTATTTGGGCTTGGCAAATGCTTGGGTGGTTAATTGGTGTGTTGCTGTTGTGGTGGGTCGCATATGGCGCAAAGACCGCAGTTGGTGATATTAGGCACATTCATAAATTATCATTTGATAATACGTTTGATGGATCAGGAAACCCAATGCAAAACCAGGATGCACCATCATGGATCGTAAGATTTTTAAATCGCTTTGTAGCTCGAAAGTAAGAAACTAGGATAATTTTATCTGATGAGTAGTAGAGGGGTAAATCTTAACCGGCTAAGATACTTCGCAGATGTCTGCCGAAGTGGCAGTTTTTCGCTTTGTGCCGAAAAGCATAACATTTCACAATCCGCTTTATCGCGCCAAGTTAAGTTACTTGAAGAAGAGTTTGGATTTCCGTTGTTCTTACGGAATGGCCGTGGTGTGATTCCAACGGTTGAGGGAAAAACACTTCTGCATGAATTTGAGCATCATTTCGGTGCAATTGAGAGAAAAATTCAAAGCTTGCGCGAACAATATGCTAGCTCAAAACGAGAGATAATTCTTGGCGTATGTTCTAGTATTTCGAACCTATTTATTGCCGATCTTGTTGAAGATTTGGCAAAGACCTTTCCTAATGCCTTGCTCAATATCATCGAAGCTAGCAGTGGTGATATTCGTGGAATGATGGAAAATCGGCATTTTGATCTTGTGCTTACTTACAAACCTAAAACCAGTTCTAGGAAGTTATATACGGAATTATTTTCAGAAAAACTTATTGTCTTAGGATCAAAAACAAATCATTTGCTGGGTAAAGCAATCAATTTAGAAAAACTCTCTAGCCTAAAACTTTTATTACCTAATGATTCTAACGAATTACGCCTGATTTTGGACGATATCTGTATTAAACGGGGTATAAAACTTAAGCCACATATGGAAATGACATCGCTACATGCTATAAGGGCCATTATAGGCAAGCAAGATTTTAATTTTGCAACAATCCTGCCTTATTATTCTGTCAAAGATGAAATAGATAGTGGTAATTTCAGTTACTCAGAATTTAATGAAAATGAAATGTACCGTACCATTGCCCTTTATGAATATTCTGATAAATCAGGCAATTATAAAATCACAAACTACTTATCAAACTTTATTAAACGTAAATCTTTAGAGATTAAGTCCACACATCGTATGCTTTTTTGATAATTCTAATTTCATTAGATAATCTGCAGTGATGCGTAAATCTATATTGGAATTTCTCTTATCTGAGTGTCTTTCACTCAGTACTACTGAATATGCGGCTAGCCCCTAAAAAGAAAAGGTGCGAATAATGACGCACCCTTTAATAATTTTGATAATTTAGCAGCTTGGATCAGGTTGCACATTTGCCAATTTTGATTCTAATTGATTTGAACGCCCTACCAATTCCATCTGGCGCTTGCGTTGAGCATCGGTA
>JAQCJL010000020.1 GCA_027593125.1 Pseudomonadota bacterium
ACTATCTATGTTTCTGCGACGCCGGGGACTTGGGAAATGGAACAGACAGGCGGCGTGTTTGTTGAACAGATTGTCCGCCCCACAGGGCTTATCGATCCACAATGCATTATCCGCCCCACTGAACATCAGGTGGATGATGTGATTGCAGAATGCCGCGAGGCGGCAATAAAAAAACAGCGCGTGCTGATTACCACATTAACAAAGAAAATGGCCGAAGATCTGACGGAATACATGCATGAAGCAGGGGTAAAAGTCCGCTATATGCATTCGGATGTTGAAACGCTAGAACGGATTGAGATCATCCGTGATTTGCGCTTGGGTGTTTTTGATGTGCTAATCGGGATCAATTTGTTGCGTGAAGGGCTTGATATTCCCGAATGTGCGCTCGTTGCAATCCTTGATGCTGATAAAGAAGGCTATTTGCGTTCACGGACTTCTCTGGTTCAGACTATTGGTCGCGCCGCTAGGAATATTGACGGGCGGGTTATTCTCTATGCTGACACTATCACAGGAAGCATAGATTACGCGATTTCTGAAACCGAGCGCCGCCGCAATAAGCAAATGGATTACAACATCGCTAATAACATCACCCCAGAAACGGTCAATTCACAGATTAAGGATATTCTTAATTCGGTCCATGAACGTGCAGACCGCATTGAGGTGGATACAGATACCGGGCCAATGGTTGGCAAATCCTTGCGCGATACCATCGCTGAACTTGAACAAAAGATGCAAAATGCAGCGGCAAATTTAGAATTTGAAAGCGCTGCTCGTATCCGTGATGAAATTCGTCGACTTGAAGCATCCGAACTTGAAATCGGTAGCGGCCCAGCCCTCGCATTCCGTCGGCAGGAAAAACAACGGAGAAAACGCTAAAAAATCCATGCGTTACCTGTTTTTAGGCGCTTAAAACCTACCCAAAAGGCCTATCCTGCGTAAGGTTGTTAACAGCTTGATTTCTTGATCAGAAGTTTTTAGTAAAAATTGATTTGACGCGGAATTTGAAAAAATTTAAACAACGCAAAAATCGTAAACTACTGTTTTTATTGAACTTAAAATTATATGCCTAAATAATGGGCAAATCTATGATCTTGGCAGATTTTCCTGATTCTCGACTACTCAAACTAAACTTATACACAAAGTTATCCACAGAATCCGTGGATGAGATTTCTTTTCTCGATTCGGTAGTGATATGATGACAGGAATATTAGCCTTTTGGTAACAATAACACTAGATTAACAGTATGACTGACCAAGACTCCACCACTGCTAGCGCCATGCCTATTTCGCCTCCGCCACCTGATCTCAACCGCGGGATAAAGGTGATTAGCAACATGGCAAAACAACTAGACGCCAGTCCAGGCGTTTATCGGATGCTTGGGCATGATTCTCAGGTGCTTTATGTGGGAAAGGCCAAAGGCCTAAAGCATCGTGTCATCAGTTACACAAGGGCTAATGCCCTTAGCCATCGGTTAACCAGAATGGTGGCTGAAACACACAGCATGGAAATTATTTCCACACGCACCGAGGTTGAGGCGCTGTTACTGGAAAGCAACCTCATCAAAACCCTCAAGCCACGTTATAATATTTTGCTGCGTGATGATAAAAGTTTCCCCTACATTATGATCACGCGTGACCATGATTGGCCGCAACTGGCAAAACATCGCGGCACCCGTAAGCGCAAAGCATGGTGGTTTGGCCCCTTTGCCTCAGCCAGCGCGGTTAATCGCACCGTGACGGAATTAACACGGGCGTTTTTGTTAAGAAATTGTACTGATGCGATGTTCTCAACCCGTTCAAGACCATGCCTGCAATATCAGATCAAGCGTTGCACCGCGCCTTGCACGAATAAGGTTAGCCCCAAAGATTATCAGGCTCAGGTTGATTTAGCGTTGCGGTTTCTCAATGGCGAATCGCGGGCAGTTCAAGAAGAGTTTGCAACTTATATGCATGATGCCGCTGATAAACTGGATTTTGAATCTGCAGCGTTATGGCGCAACCGAATTCGCGCCTTGACCCAGATACAAGCCCATCAAGATATCAATCTTCCGGGGGAATTAAACGCTGATATTATTGCGCTTCAGCAAAACGCTGGACGAAGCTGCGTTCAAGTGTTTTTCATGCGCAATGGTTCTAATTATGGAAACCGTGCTTATTTTCCCCGCCATGATCAAGATGATACCGCAACAGAGATTATGGCAGCTTTCATAGGCCAGTTTTATGATGATAAACCGCCACCTCCAGAATTGCTGGTCAATCAGGAATTGGAAAATGCGGATTTGCTCGCCGAAGCTCTTGGCAATAAAGCCGGCCGCAAAGTAAATATTTCTGTGCCTGCCCGTGGCCAAAGGCGAAAGATGATGGCGATGGCTGAACGCAACGCAAGTGAAGCACTTGCCCGTGAACTGACAACCAGCACCACCCAACGCAAGATGCTGGATGAGGTACAAGAGCTGTTTGATCTGGAGGATCGCCCCCAACGTATCGAAGTATATGATAACTCTCACATTCAAGGCAGTCACGCAGTTGGGGCCATGATTGTGGCAGGAGAAGAAGGGTTTCTTAAATCCCATTACCGCAAGTTTAACATGGAAGCCACTAAAGGTGGCATTGGCGGTGATGACTTTGCCATGATGCGCGAGATGCTTAGTCGCCGCTTTACCAGAGCTATGCGTGATGATCCTGAACGTCAAACCGGGCTTTGGCCGGATTTAGTTTTGCTTGATGGCGGCAAAGGGCAATTGTCATCCGTGGTTGAAGTGCTTGAAACCCTTGGTATAGAAAACGTCCCGCTGGTGGCCATTTCCAAAGGGCCAGACCGCAACGCCGGCAAGGAGGAGTTTCACCAACCGGGAAAAGACAGTTTCACTTTGCCGGAAAACACCCCCGTTTTACATTTTTTGCAACGCCTAAGAGATGAAGCCCACCGCTTTGCTATTGGGGCACATCGTGCCAGACGCAAAGCTGCCCAGACCAGCAACCCCCTTGATCCTGTTCCCGGTATTGGGGCAAAACGCAAAAAAGCCCTGCTCACCCATTTTGGATCAGCAAAAGCGGTGGCGCGAGCAGATATTCCCGATTTAATGAAAGTTAATGGCATTTCTAGGCAAGTCGCCGATATCATTTATCATTGGTTTCATGATAAAACCTAGGCATGATACTTTTTAAAGCGTGTGCCTTTTGACACTGCGGCAGGATAAAAAACAGATTAAGATATGTTGGATATTTAGATATGAAGCATCTCCCTAACATCATTACCATTCTGCGCATTTTTACTAGTATTGCCGTACCCTTCATGATTATTGATGGACGGCTTGGGGTAAGAGGCGTGGCTTTCTGGCTCTTTACTTTTGCCGCTATCACAGACTGGCTAGATGGGTATTTGGCTCGGCGTTGGAATGTTCTAAGCGGCCTTGGGCGAATGCTGGATCCGATTGCTGATAAATTGCTGATCACGGGGTGTTTGTTATCTTTGGTGGCACTGGATCATAACCATCTGCCGATACTTTATCCGGCTCTTGCCATCCTGTTTCGTGAGATTTTTGTAGCTGGCCTCCGCGAATATCTTGGCATTATGGGTATTAGCCTGCCAGTAACCGGCCTTGCCAAGATAAAAACCACTTTGCAGTTTATCGCTATCGGCATGGTTATGCTCTATCCCTTTTTTGATCACTGGGAACACGCCTTTATCGTATGTATGGGGACATTTTATTTGGCGGCGGCGCTAACCCTTTATTCGGGTATTGATTATTTTATTAAGACCCTTCGCTATGTCTGATCATAGAGGCCATCCTGATCCCTCTATGCCAGCCTTATCGCGTCATGGCCTAGTCATAGGTCTTGCTGGATTTTCAGGCTCAGGCAAAACCACATTAGCTGAAAAACTGATTGCTCACCTCACTGCTCGCGGTTTGAGAATAGCAACAATAAAACACGCACATCATGATTTTGATCCTGATACGCCAGGCAAAGACAGTTGGCGCCACCGTCAAGCTGGGGCAAAGCAGGTGCTGATTTCATCTTCGCGGAGGCGTGTGCATTTTACGGAAACCCCTGGCCCTGAAGATGATGAAGCGGATCTAAACACACTTTTGGGCGAACTTGCGCCGGCTGACCTGGTGCTAGTCGAAGGGTTCAAAAATGACCCTATCCCCAAAATTGAAATTCGCCGCCAAGGCATGGAACACCCCCCCCTATACGAAAGCCGGCCACATATTATTGCCATAGCAACAGACCATCCTTTGACAGATTGCCCCTTGCCTCAGCTTGACCTCAATGATCCGATGCTTATCACCAATTTTCTGCTTGGGATGATGCCATCATGACTAATCATACTGGCTTAACCTTGACAGAGGCTGAACAGCATCTGAAACAGATGATATCCCCGTTAAAGAAAACGGAAATCCGGCCTCTTGCTGCGGCAACTGGCGCCATATTAGGTCAGAATCTGGTCTCACCAATTAATGTTCCCCCATCAGATACTGCCGCTGTTGATGGTTACGCGTTTTGTTATGCTGCTATGCTGGCAAGCCCCGACAGGCGACTTCAGGTTAAGGGGCAGGCTTCTGCTGGGCATCCCCTAACCCATGCCTTTATCCCCGGAACAGCGATTTACATCACGACTGGCACGCCAATGCCGCAAGCTGAGCAAACGGACCATTCTCCTGATACCATTGCCATGCAAGAGCATTGTGAGGTAGAAACCGATGCTGGGGGCACTTGGGTTACCTTGCCCGACGCGTTAACAAAAGGCAGCAATTTTCGCCCTTGCGGGGAAAACATCCAACGCGATGAAGTTGCTTTGACAAAAGGCCAAAGGCTTGGGGCAGCAGAAATTGGACTGGCAGCAGCCATGGGTTTTAGCCAGATTGAGGTTCAAAAACCTCTATCCGTGGGCTTGCTTTCCACCGGCGAAGAGGTTCATGACATTACACTCACCTCAGATCTCAAAACCGGGGGCATCTTTGATTCTAATCGCCCCATGCTGACAAGTTTGTTGAAAAGTGATTTTCATCATGTGCATGACGGCGGCATCATTGGCGATAAACTTGAAGCTGTAACCCATGCCATTCGCACTATGGCAGAAAAGGCCGACGCCATCATCCTATCCGGGGGAAGTTCTGGCGGAAGTGAAGACTTTGCCAGACAAGCCGTCGAAGCTGCGGGAGGAAAGATTGCTTTTTCCGGCATTCATATTAAACCGGGGCGACCGTTTGCTGCCGGAATCCTCGCGTCAAAGCCTGTATTCTGCATCCCCGGAAACCCAGTGGCTGTATTTGTCACTTATCGGTTGCTAGTTGCTGATGCGCTCATGCGCTTAGCTGGGGGAATACCGCGGCCACAGCTTCGTTTTCCAGTGATTTGTGGATTTTCAGCAAAACATAACTTAGGCCGTACTGATTTTGTTCGGGTGACTTTAAGCTATGACAAAGGCACCCTGCCCGTCGCAACACCCAATGGCCGATTTGGGGCAGGTGTCTTAACTTCGCTAATTGGTGCAGATGGATTACTTGAAATCTCTGCCGATCATGGCCATGTCAATGAAGGCGATCAATGCCATTTTATTCCCTTTAGAGAAGCCCTATGAATATTCGTTATTTTGCATGGCTAAGAGAGCATACTGGTGTTTCAAGCGAAACTTTGACTTATGACCCTCGCTGGACATCTGTTGCGGATTTAGTCGCTGATTTAAAAACCAAAAGCGATGGCCACGCAAAGGCGCTGGCAGATATGACCCTCGTCAGGATTGCCATAAATTATGATTATGTTGACATTGATCATAAACTTTCGGATGGGGATGAGGTGGCGTTTTTCCCGCCTGTAACAGGGGGATAACCCATGACCGTTATCGTAACCGAAGACGATTTTGACCTGTCTGATCTTTACGCGAAATTAAGAACGCCTGATTTACCGCCCTCACCCGGGGCAGTAACCGTCTTTGTTGGTTTGGTGCGTGAGATGAACAATGATCGCCCCATTACCTCTATGACGCTGGAACATTACCCCGGCATGACCGAAAAAAAGCTAGAAGCCATCCGCGATCAGGCTATGCATCGGTGGCCTCTCACTGGGGTAATTATCGTTCACCGTGTAGGCAAACTTGGCCCCAATGATCAGATTGTGGCAGTTGGTGCAGCGTCAGCGCATCGCCAAGCGTCTTTTGATGCGGCGAATTTCATTATGGATTTTCTTAAGACTGAAGCGCCATTCTGGAAATCCGAAAATACCTCTGATGGCGCTAACTGGGTCTCCGCTCGTGAGACTGATAATAAAGCAAAACGCCGCTGGTAGCCAAACATCCAGCGGCGTTATATCAATCCATCATCAGCATAAATTACCGCTGGCCACGTACCATCTTTGAATAATTTTCAACGATATCGCGGCAAGTTGATCCTGGGTTCATATGATGATCACCAATCTGTGACACAGGCGTGACTTCGGCCGCTGTACCCGTGAGGAAACATTCTCTCACCTGTGATAATTCTTCGGGTTTGATGTGGCGTTCGACCACTTCATACCCCATATCTGTGACCATTTTAATGACTGACTTTCTGGTAATACCATTAAGAAAGCAATCCGCGGTAGGGGTATGAATTTTCCCATCTTCCATTAGGAAAAAGATATTTGCCCCAGTGGCTTCTGCGATATAGCCGCGGTAATCAAGCATCATCGCATCCTGAAACCCATTTCGTTCCGCGGCATGTTTAGACAACGTGCAAATCATATAAAGACCAGCGGCTTTGGAATGTACAGGTGCGCTTTCTGGGCTTGGACGATGCCATTTAGAAATATCAAGTGTTATGCCGCGCATTTTGGCGTCTAGGTCAAACATACTTGGCCATTCCCAGCAAGCAATTGCCACATGTATTTTTGTGTTTTGCGCAGACACCGCCATCATTTCACTGCCGCGCCATGCAAAAGGCCGAATATAAGCATCTTTCAGCCCTGCCATCTTGAGAAGCTGTTCTTTAGCTGCGATAATCTCATCATCGCTGTACGGCAAATCAAAATCCATAAGTTGGGCAGATTTCCGCAGGCGTTCGGTATGCAAGCGGCTTTCATAAATCTCACCACCATAAGCACGCTCACCCTCAAAAACTAAGCTAGCGTAGTGAAGACCATGCGATAGCACGTGGGTTTTGGCATCGCGCCAATTTACCATTTCGCCATTGAACCAGATATGACCATCACGGTCATCAAAAGGGATAATTGTCATTTTGTTTCACTCATAAGATGTGTTGGTGCTTGATCTTCATCAGGAAAATCTTTAACCATGCGGTATAGTATGGGTAACAATGAAATTATGTCAACATGGCTGACGTAAAAACTCCACATCGCCCCCTCTTCCTTCGTGAAGAGGAATTGCGCTACAGCATTGAGCTTATGTTCTTTGCTTATCGTGACTTCACGGGTGAGGCTGATGCGATGCTAGAAAGCTGTGATCTTGGCCGCGCCCATCACCGGGTGATCTATTTTGTTGGTCGTCATCCAGGTATCAATGTCAGCGAATTGTTAGCGATCCTGAATATCACCAAGCAATCGCTCTCGCGTGTGCTTTCGCAACTGATCGAAGATGGTTATATTGAACAAGAGCAAGGCACCACAGATAAACGCCAACGCTTACTTTCCCTTACCTCCAAAGGTCGTGATCTTGAACATGATGTCACTTTGATACAGCGTCAACGCTTTGCCCAAGCGTTCAAATCTGTAAGCGGCGAGGCTGTCACTGGCTTTCTGGCGGTGATGGAAGCCATGCTTGATGAAAAGACCATCCCATTGCTTCGGCGCCCACCAATGACTAGGATATAGGTCTTACTTTTGGTGCCGAGGCCATTGTTGGGAAGCGATGAGCGATAAAACATATCACATTCTGGTTATTGAAGACGATGAGCGCCTGATGGCATTGCTGGTGCGGTTCCTCGCCAGCAAGGATTATCGCGTAACAGGGGCAGCTTCAGCAGAAGAAGCAAGAGAGCGGATTATAGGCACTCATTTTGATGCTTATGTTGTGGATATTATGTTACCGATGGAAAGCGGCCTTGATTTTGTTCACTCATTGAAAGCGGCGAATGATCCAACACCTTGCCTGATGCTGACCGCCATGGGTGAACCGGGAGAAAGGCTCATTGGTCTCGAAAAAGGGGCTGATGATTACATGACCAAACCGTTTGAGCCTGAAGAACTGGCTTTGCGCATTCGTAACTTGTTGCGGCGATCACCTTTGAACTTAACTAACCAAACCCCGATGGCATCAGAAAATCAAAGGGCTAATCAAAACCATGGTGATAATACGGTTATTCGCTTTGGTCCTCATGAATATGATATCGCTATCTCTCAGCTAAAAACGGGAAATCAGCGTAATTCTCTCACCTCAGCAGAACGCGATTTGTTGTCATGTTTTGCTCGCCGCCCTAATATAGTCCTGTCACGACACGAATTGGCCGACATGCTATCAAGCCAAATGGAAGGCCGAAGCCTTGACGTCGCTGTTGCCCGATTAAGGCGAAAAATTGAACCTAACCCCAGAAAGCCTATCTATTTGTTGACGGCACGCGGACAAGGGTGGATGCTCCAAACAGATCAGATGATGACATAAGGCATAACATTTTGGCGTTTTTGAAACCTAAATCTTTGTTTGGACGAATGCTGGCCATTATTTTGGTGCCGCTAATTCTGGTTCAAGTCATCACTGTTCTGGTATTTTATGGGCGACACTGGGACAACATCACACGCTATATGGCCAGCAATCTTTCTGCGGATATTGCCACTGTAGTTGATCAGATTGATCTTGAACGTAGCTCTGATAATCTGATAGCGGCAGATAATTTTGCGAAAAAATACTTTTATTTTCAAACCAATTGGGATCAGGATGGCATCATTCCGCCAAACTCGCGTCAGGT
This sequence comes from Pseudomonadota bacterium, assembly GCA_027593125.1. Lineage (GTDB taxonomy): Bacteria > Pseudomonadota > Alphaproteobacteria > Puniceispirillales > UBA1172 > UBA12202. Next base: position 8,900 of record JAQCJL010000020.1, read on the forward strand.
TGAAGGGACTTATACTGGTCGCCAATTAAATGAGAGTCTGAAGGCAACGCTCAGTCAACCTTTTCGCATGGATTTGGATAGTCACCCCGATCTGATTACCATTTATGTTCAATATCCTGATGGGGTGTTTAGCGTGACCGCCGGCCGTAAGCGGGTGTTTAGCTCAACATCATGGCTGTTTATTCTTTGGACGATTAGCACAACGGTGGTCATGGCCTTAATCGCTGTTCTTTTTCTTCGTGGACAGATACGCCCTATCCGGCGACTAACCAAAGCCGCAAGGCAAATCGGGCTAGGTCGACCTGCGCTTAATTACAGGGCAGAAGGGGCACGCGAGGTGCGGCAAGCGGGTCAAGCTTTTCAGGCTATGTATAATCGTATCCAACGTCAGATTTCAGAACGCACCGAAATGTTGGCTGGAGTTTCGCATGATCTCCGCACCCCATTAACGCGAATGAAACTGTCTCTTGCCATGATTTCCGATGACACGGCACGCTCTGAGCTTGAAAAAGATATTGCCGAAATGGAAGAAATGATTACCGGATATCTTAATTATGCTAGCGGCACCATCAGTGAAAATGTGGAAAATGCGGATGTGGTGGAATTAATCAAAACCTCTATAAACCGTGACCTTGGGGATCATAAAAATATTTACTTTACGGAACCGGATACCCCTCTTCCTGTCATTCCTTTACGGCATATGGCTTTTCGCCGCGGGATTAGCAATTTGATCAACAATGCTATCACCCATGCTGGCAAATGTTTTATTAGCGTTGAACATCAAGAGGGAATCATTACCGTTGTTATTGATGATGATGGCCCCGGCATCCCAAAAGATATGCGCCGCGCCGCGGTTAAGCCCTTTAGCCGAAATCTTAATGGCAAAACCAGCATTGGTGCCGGACTTGGGCTATCGATTGCACAGGAAATTGCTACCAATCATGGCGGCGAACTTTTGCTTGGTGACGCCCCACAAGGTGGCTTGCGGGTGCGGCTTCAACTGCCCATCTGATAACCCACAGTCCCTACCCAAGACAGCAAAAATCAGTGCATCCGGCCGCCATTTGGCACAGGCTGATCGGGTGATAGCAATACCACTTCACCATCCATATCAGGCAAGCCAAGGGTTAGAACTTCGGACATAAATGGCCCTATCTGCCGAGGCGGGAAATTCACCACCGCCAAGACTTGCTTACCCATTAAATCTTCCTTGGTGTAATGCGCGGTAATTTGAGCAGAGGATTTTTTAACCCCGATCTCATCACCAAAATCAATGGTCAGTTTCCAAGCAGGTTTACGAGCTTCGGGAAAATCATCAACCTTAAGTATCGTTCCTGTCCGGATATCAATTTTTAGAAAATCATCAAAGCTGGCTGTCATTATCTGTCTCTTCGTTATGTTGACTTTGGCTTTGTGCTGGAATAAGCCCAAAACTGGTGGCTAAACTTTCTGCTTGTTTTAGCCTCTGATCCAAAAGCCGAGTGGTTTCAGACATATCTGGCGTTTCATCACGAAGCCAGTCTTTAAGCACGGTTAAACATACTCCCGTTAAGCCTTTTGCACGCATTTTTCCGGTTAAGCCCGTAGCACCGCCGCCAGTAACTTCAAGCAGTTGTGCCATGGCATGATTAAGGCGGTTAACCATGATCAGGGCAATTTTGGGATTGCTTACTGACGCCGCGTTAAGGGCTTGAATGGCTGCTTTATGGGGGCGATAAGCCTCAAAGCGTTGGATCAAACCTTCAAAGATTTTCTCGCGCACGCTTGATATGTGATCTTCAGCAATATCCGAGGCTAGCATTTCGGCCAAATCCGTATCGAGATTGGCAAGGCCTGTTTCAACCACCTCTAGCTTATCTTGATAAAGCCTTCGTGCTAATTCGGTTTCAACCTCAGCAGCGGCGATAATCTTCTCAAGGTCTAATTCTGCATACGGCATTTCAGACAACAGATGAAGTGCCGCGTGACCAAGCGCGCGTCGGGCGTGATCAACAGGGTGTGATTGTTCAGATGCGGATGTGTTCATGTCTGTTATCAATCCTTTTCTGATAGCGCGTCAAACTTACCTTACCCATTACATAGGTTGAAGTCTGCGGCTTGCCAAGCGCAAGAGGCTGTTTATTGTCCAAGCTCTTTGGATCGGTTTCGTGCCGCCAACATAGCCTCTTCCATCATGTCTGCCATTCGACCATTCGTCATCATCACTTCTAGGGCGGCTAATGTTGTGCCGCCACGACTACTGACATTCTGGCGTAATTGTGCGGGTTTTTCTTGGGACACACGCATCAATTCTCCAGCTCCGCGGATCGTAGATACCGATAGTTTTCTTGCAACATCTTCGGATAGGCCCATTTTTATGGCGGCGGCTTCCATCGCTTCTTGCATTAAAAAGATATAGGCAGGGCCACTTCCAGAAACAGCGGTGACCGCATCCATCAGATTCTCACCCACTTCCACGACTTCTCCAACCGAAGCCATGAGATCAAAAGCCAGCGTTTGGTTTTGTGCGGTTAGCATAGCGTGATAAGCCATAGCCGTTACCCCCATGCCTAGTGCAGATGGGGTATTAGGCATAGTTCGGATAACCTGCTGGTGACCATTAAGGTGCTCGCTCAGCCAGTTTATGGAAATACCAGCGGCAATAGAAAGCCAAGCTGTTTGTGCGCCTGCCAAAGGCTTAACCCCTGCTATGGCCTCTGCCATATCTTGCGGTTTAGAAGCCAGAACAATCATATCTGGGTTTTGCTGGCTATCAGCTTTATCTGGACTATCCCAGTATGTGATCAGGGGATGATCTGGCAAATCTGCCATCTCTGCCAGATTTGGCTCAATAATGGTAATCGCATTAATGCCAATATCCGAAAGGTGTTTTATCCAGCCGCGCAACAGGGCTTGCCCCATTTTCCCGCAACCACAAAGCATGATATGTGTCATTGTTTTTAACCGTAACTGTTTCACACCTTATATCAGGCGAAATCAGGCGTGGCCAACCGTTTCCATCAAAACGGTTTCGGTAGCGCTAGAGGCAGAGGCACTGCCAATAGCAAGCTGAAACAGGGCAGGATAATATTTCTCACATTCTGCGACCGTCACTTCAATTAAGTCGATCACCTGTTCAAGGGTTGCCCCGCCAGTCCCACGAAGTGGCGTGGTATGCCGGAACATTAAACAGCCCTCATCTTGGGTCAGATTGAAATGACCCATCCAAACCCTTTCATTCAGGCGGCAAATCAACTCCATCATCTCGGTGCGTTGCTGATCAATGACATAGATATCTAGCAATGCGGTGATATGAATGGCGGAATGCTCTTCTTGCCATTTCACGCTGAGATAATAGTCAGACCAGTATCCCGAAATATCGACCGAAATCTCATCCAAGGAATGATGGTGAGTTTGCCAATCATTCGCCTCAACCAGACTTTTCATGATCACAATAGGATGATCAATAATTGGGGAGGATTTTGGGGTTCTGATCATCATAAATAGGCTGCGCCTTATCACGTGCGTTTGTTATATGATTATAGTTTTGATTCTTAAAAAAAACAAGATCTAGTATTAACAAAGATTTTGACCACTGTTTATAGTGGTTTGGCAGGACGTCTTCTCATGCTATACCCTTACTCATGACGGAGCTTGCCAACATCGCTTTTGACCTTCCTGCTGTTGTTGCAACAGCGCCTAACGGCATTAGTATGTCCGCTTTTTCCTTTCCCTTTTCAGACGAAACGCTGTTTCATATCGGGCCGCTTGCGGTACGGTGGTATGCGCTGTCTTATATTGTTAGCATTCTGCTGGGATGGCTATTGTTAAGGCGTTTGACACGCAGACAAGATGACCCTGTTGGTCATCCTCCTCTCGAACATCTCCTTAATGCTGGCATTATTGGCATCATCCTTGGCGGTCGACTTGCCTATGTGTTGTTTTATAATTTTTCCTATTATGCCAACCATCCCATCGAAGCCTTTTATATATGGCATGGCGGTATGTCCTTTCATGGCGGCATGCTGGGTATGATAGCAGCAGTATTTTATGTCTGTCGCCGTCACGGTATTGGATTTTTTAGGCTAGCTGATCTCGTTGCTATCGCTGCCCCGATTGGTCTTTTTCTGGGGCGCATGGCAAACTTCATTAATTGTGAGCTTTATGGCCGCATCACTGATGTTCCTTGGGGGGTGATGTTTAATCAAGGCACTTGCATTGCTTCTGATGGCTTTGCCCCCGCAGGTGACTTGCCGCGTCATCCCAGCCAGATTTACGAAGCCTTGCTAGAAGGGGTTGTTCTTTTCCTCATTCTGATGCTGGTTTTGCGCTTAGGGGGACGTTCACGCCAAGGGTTATTATCAGGCTTATTTCTAACCGGATATGGGTTATCACGTATTTTGGTTGAGGTTTTCCGCGAACCCGACAGCCATATTGGCACGCTTTCCATCGGGTTAACCATGGGGCAATTGCTTAGCCTTCCGATGATACTTTTGGGGGGCTATGTGATGATCCGTTCTAACCGTTTTCGGGATCAGGGATGAGCGCATTAAAAGCCATAATCAATGCCCATCTTACCGCAAATGGTGCGATGACATTGCATGATTACATGGCGTTGGCGCTTTATCATCCTCAGCATGGGTATTATCATCAGGATCAGGTGATCGGCCAAGATGGAGATTTTATTACCGCTCCTGAAATCTCGCAGATGTTTGGAGAATTAACCGGGTTATGGTTAGCGCATCAATACCAATTACAGCACCTAGAAGACAAAGCGATACTGGTTGAGCTTGGCCCCGGGCGCGGCACTCTGATGGCAGACCTTATTCGCGCTTGGCGTCAAACATCCCTGCCTCTGCCACCTATTCATCTGCTGGAAACCAGCGCATCACTGCGCGCTATCCAACAAGAACGTCTAACCGATCTTGCCGAGGTGCATTGGCATGACGACGTCAGCACCCTTCCCGATCAACCTGTTCTCATGATTGCGAATGAGTTTTTTGACGCCTTAGCGATCCGGCAGTATCGCTTATTTCAAAACCAATGGCAGGAACGGGGCATTCAGTATGATAACGAAAACAATTGGGTGCTTGATTGGTTGGACATAGAGACCTCTGATGCTTTTCCAGCTTTTCTTTATGATCAGGCTCAGAACCTGAACAGAGATAAAGATCAAATGATCACTTATGCACCAGCGCTCGCCCCCATCACAAAGGCCATATGTCAGCGCATAGCTGATCATGGCGGCGCTGGGTTGATTATCGATTATGGGAAATCCGATGGTTTTGGTGACAGTCTGCAAGCTGTTATGCAGCATCAATCTGTTGATCCCCTAGCGCATCCGGGTGAGGCAGATATCACCGCATGGGTTGATTTTTCCCATCTTTCACAAATGGCAGAACAGTGCCACTGCGCCGCTCTTGGTCCTGTTCCTCAAGGCCAATTTCTCAAATCGTTAGGTTTGCTGGAACGGGCAGAACAGCTAGGCAAAGGTGCTGAACCTGAACTTCGCCGTCGGCTAGTTTCTGAGGTTGACCGCCTTGTCAATCCAGCTCAAATGGGCCAAGCTTTCAAGGTAATGGCTATTCTACCTGATGCCTATGCCAAGACGCCACAACCCGGATTGGAATAACCCTATGAGCGCTACCACGCCTTTATATTTTACCCATGATGGCTTTCATCCTTCTGGGATTAGTTATGGGTTTTTTTCACGCAAAGGCGGGGTTAGCACAGGCCTATATGATAGTCTTAACGGGGGGCTTGGGTCAGATGATGACCGCGCATTGGTGCAACAGAACCGCCATCGGGCAGCCGAAATCCTTGGCTTTGATAAAGACAATATCTGTTCGCTTTATCAGGTGCATTCCTCTATCGCCATAACCGTGGATGCGCCACTTGTGCCCCCGATTGAGGCTGACGCTCTTATCACCCAGACTCCTGGGTTGGCGTTGATGATTCTCACCGCAGATTGTGTCCCCGTAATTTTTGCCGACCCCACAACTAAAACAGTGGCTGCCGCGCATGCCGGTTGGCGCGGCGCCGTGGGCGGGGTACTAGAAGCTACCCTTGATGCGATGCAGACAAAAGGCGCAAACCCCGACCATATCACCGCAGTAATTGGACCAGCGATACAACAGCCATCCTATCAGGTTGGGGAAGATGTGCGTGATGCCGCGCTATCATATGATAAGCAAGCTGCAGCATGCTTTGCCCCAGACCAGAAGCAACCGGGAAAGTTTCATTTTGATCTAACCGGCTATGTGGCTCGTCGATTAGATCAGGCAAAAATAACGCATATGGCGTTGGCGCGTGACACTTACGCTGAACCTGAGTATTTTTTTAGCCATCGGCGCCGAACCCATCAGGGTGAGGCCGATGCTGGACGGCTTATGACCATTATCGGGCTAGACGCCAAAACCACTGAATAATCAGACCATTTCATTATTAAGAGATTGACCCTATGCCGCATCTTCTGATTTTTCTCATGCTTTGCTTCCTTGGCCTTATGGCCTCATGTGTAATCATGTAATGATAAAAGCCATTTTTTTATGTGTTTTATGTTGCGGCAGAGAGAAACACTTGGTATCAAAACACTCTCATATGGTGGATTTAAGCAATGAAAATTCTGGCCTGTAATTCCAATCGTCCCCTTGCCGAAGCCATTGCCACCTATTTGAATCTTCCCCTAGTTAAAGCTGATGTTCGCCGCTTTGCCGATATGGAAGTGTTTGCTGAAATTCAGGAAAACGTCCGGGGTGAAGATGTCTTTGTGGTTCAGTCCACCTCATATCCTGCCAATGATAATCTCATGGAATTGTTGGTGACGCTTGATGCTTTGCGGCGTGGGTCAGCTCGCCGTATCACCGCCGTTATTCCCTATTATGGTTATGCCAGACAGGACCGCAAATCTGGCCCAAGAACACCTATTTCTGCCAAGCTTGTTGCCAATTTGATTACTTCTGCTGGTGCTGATCGGGTTCTGACCATTGATCTTCACGCGGACCAAATTCAGGGCTTTTTTGATATTCCAACAGATAATTTGTTTGCTGCACCTGTTTTGTTAGAGGATATCAAATCTCGCTACACGAATGGTAATCTGATGATTGTCTCACCTGATGTTGGCGGTGTGGTTCGCGCTCGTGCCATTGCGCGGCGTCTTGACGCTGATCTGGCTATTATTGATAAGCGCCGGGAAAAGGCAGGCATGTCCGAGGTGATGAATATCATTGGTGATGTCAGTGACCGCCATTGCATTATGGTTGATGATATCGTGGATTCGGGCGGCACCCTTTGCAATGCCGCTGGTGCATTGATTGAAAGCGGTGCAATTTCTGTTGATGCCTATGTGACGCATGGGGTGTTGTCTGGTGGCGCGGTATCACGGATTGCGTCCTCCCCGCTTAATGCTTTGGTTACCACAGATACAATTTTGGCGACTGAGGCTATGCGAGTAGCCCACAATGTGCGTCAACTTTCTGTTGCCCCTCTTTTGGGTGAAGCCATACTCCGGATCAATGAAGAGCGTTCGGTGTCCTCACTCTTTCATTAAGCTGATATTCCGCTTGCTGATCATCACGATTCGGGCTAAGTATGCCCATCATGAAAGACCATGCACCCCTGGAGGCATGGCAAGTTTTGACAAATCGATGGAGAAATCACATGTCAGAAACAATCCAAATGAGCGCGACTAAGCGTGACCGGGCTGGTAAGGGGTCCGCCCGGGCAGCTCGTCGATCTGGTCTCATTCCTGCTGTCATTTATGGCGGCAAAACAGCCCCTGAAACTATCAACATCAACGATAACAGCTTTCGCAAACTGATGAGCCAACCCGGCATCATGAGCCATGTGATCGCACTTGATGTTGAAGGCAAGACAACGAATGTTCTCCCTAGAGATATTCAATTTCATCCTGTGACAGATGCTCCGCTTCATGTGGATTTTCTGCGTATTACCGCCTCATCCACCGTTATGGTTATGGTACCTGTGGTCTTCACAAACGAAGACGCATCACCTGGCCTCAAGGGTGGCGGTGTGCTTAATATTGTCCGCCACGAAATTGAAATGTCTTGTTCGGCAACTAGTATTCCAGAAAGCCTAACCGTTGATCTTACGGGAACTGAAATTGGTGATTCTGTTCATATTAGTGCGGTTTCGCTGCCAGAAAACACACAGCCGACAATCACCGATCGTGACTTTACTATCGCCACTATCGCTGCCCCAACAGTTGAAGTTGAGGTTGAAGAGACTGTTGAAGAAGAAACAGCCGGTGAAAGCGAAGAAGAAGAATAGGCATACTCTGCCATCAGTGGCATTAGGGGGATGTGATGCGTATCGTAGCTGGTTTAGGTAATCCCGGCGACCGGTATGCATTACACCGCCATAATGTGGGTTTTATGCTGGTGGATCAGCTTGCGGCTGATTACGGCTTTTCCCCTTGGAAAGCAAAGCATGGTGGATTGCTCGCCGAAGGCCGCATTGATGCTGAAAAAATAATCCTTTTTAAACCCCAATCTTATATGAACAAATCTGGTCTTCCAGTAGAAACCCTGCTTCATTTTTATCGCATGTCTGCTGATGATTTGATCGTTGTACATGATGAAATTGACTTAGCCGCAGGTAAGATTCGGGTGAAAATTGATGGTGGTCACGGGGGTCATAACGGTCTCCGTGATATTGATCGGCATATTGGCACAGCATATTGGCGATTGCGGATAGGTGTTGGGCGGTCGCGTTTCAAAGCTGAAGTTGATCAGCATGTGCTGTCTGATTTTGATAAGAACGACAGAACCTGGCTTGACCCATTGCTTAGCGTTTTGTCGGATCTCTGGCCTTGCTGGCAGACCAAAGGGCATGAAGCGTTTATGACAGCGGTATCCCAAAAGGCACCGCCACCTGAAGATAAAGATAAGGAAACTATTGCTACCAGCGATGATAGCAAATTGGGTAAGGAGAAGACCAATGGGCTTTAATTGCGGTATAGTGGGCTTACCTAATGTAGGAAAATCAACCCTCTTTAATGCCTTAACCGAGAGTGCGGCTGCTGATGCGGCCAATTATCCTTTTTGCACGATTGAACCCAACACCGGACGGGTTGCGGTTCCTGATGATCGGCTAGATAAGTTGGCCAATATTGCCAAATCTGCTCAAATTCTGCCAACCCAACTTGAGTTTGTTGATATTGCTGGATTGGTTCGCGGGGCCAGCAAGGGCGAGGGCCTAGGCAATCAATTCCTTGCCAATATCCGCGAAGTTGATGCGATTGCCCACGTCTTGCGCTGTTTTGAAGATAGCAATATCACCCATGTTGATGACAGCGTTGATCCCATTCGTGATGCTGAAACCGTGGAAACAGAATTGATGCTTTCTGATCTTGATTCGGTTGAACGCCGTTTAACCAATCTGGTCAAAAAGGCACGCGGACAGGATAAGGACGCTATTGCTTTGATGGCAACAATGGAAAAAATCCGTGATGGTTTGGCAGAAGGCCTGCCTGCGCGAGGTATTACCACCCTCAGCGAAGATGAACGGCGGCAATTGCCATCATTGCAACTGCTCACGGGCAAGCCGGTGCTGTATGTGTGCAATGTTAGCGAGGATGATGCAGCAACTGGAAACGCACTTACTGCTAAGGTTGCAGAAAAGGCTAAGGCCGAGGGTGCAGATATGGTCATTGTTTCTGCAGCCATTGAATCTGAAATCATTTCCTTAGAAGATGATGAAAAGATGGAGTTTCTGGCTGACCTTAATCTCACTGAACCCGGACTGGCACGCATGATTAAGGCTGGTTATCGTTTATTGCAACTGATTACTTTCTTTACCGTTGGCCCAAAAGAAGCAAGAGCATGGACAGTCGCCAGTGGTGCCAAAGCACCTGAAGCGGCAGGGGTCATCCATACTGATTTCCAACGCGGTTTTATTCGCGCCGAAACCATCGCCTATGATGATTATATCCAGTGTCATGGCGAAAGTGGCGCTAAAGAGGCCGGCAAGCTACGGATTGAGGGAGCAGATTATCAGGTGCGTGATGGCGATGTCTTTCATTTCCGCTTCAACGTCTAATGACGTTATCGGATCGCATTATTCAGTCTAACTTTCTGGCGTGATTTTCTTTGTTTTGTGATGGCCTTTGCTTGACCATTAGTAAGACAATCCGGACATAAGCAAGCCCCTGCAAGATCAAAATTGAGACGCATATTAGGCAGGTTCATACACCAACAGCTATGATCCTTCGTAGAACCACAATTAAAACTTGTCCCACACTCCTCACAGATGAGCTTTTTCACTTGATCGACTTCTGGCATGTTGAAGTCTCCTCATAGTTGGTTAGCTTAACCTTCAAAAGGTGAACTTCACTCAGTTGCCTGTCAAGGCAAATTCCAAAACAAAAAAACTGGCCAAATCACATCACGCGATCTGGCCAGCTTGTCATTTCATAACCCAAAAGGGTGATAGCTTAGGACTTATGCTTTGGCTTTTTTAACATCCGCCCAAATATAGCGCATGGAGCCATAGGACACAAAGCACATCACAAACAAGAACAGCATAACGGCAATCCCTGTGCGTTTGCGTGTTTCCATTTCAGGTTCAGATGTCCATGCGAGGAAAGTAACCAAATCCTCAGCTAGCGCCTCTGGTGAAGTATCCCCGCCATTCGCTAGAGTGATATCATCACCGTAAAGCGGCTGTGGCATAGCAATCAGATTGCCACTATAGGCCTTATTGTAATACATGCCATCTGGCACCTTCATATCACTTGGTGCGTCAGCATAACCTGTCAAAAGGCTATATAAGTAATTAGCGCCGTCTGGACGGGCCTTAACAATCAAAGACAGGTCAGGTGGATAAGCGCCACCATTGGCTGAACGTGCGGCATTCTCATTAGGGAATGGGCTGGGAACACGGTCAGCGGGAATGGCCGCACGCTGGAACATTTCGCCTTCGTCATTAGGGCCATCAGTCACTTCATATTCAGCAGCAATCGCTTTGATTTCTGCCTCTGAGTAGCCAAGGTCAGCAAAATTGCGAAAGGAAATATACTCAATGCCGTGGCAAGATGAGCAAACCTCACGATAGACTTGAAAGCCGCGTTGCAACGACGCCTTATCAAAATGGCCAAAAGGACCATCAAACGTCCATTCATGCTGTTTAATGTCACCGCCGCCACCTGCCGCCATTGCTGGGGCAGAAAAGGACACCACAGCCGCCGCAACAATCCCTGTTGCAACGGAAACTACACGCATCAATTTACGCATCGGCTTTCCCCCTTTTCGCCGCCACCGCCGCGCCCATGCCTCCGCCAGAAATTGGCATTGAAATAGATTGCGGCAATGGTCTGGTTTTTTCCACAACCGATAGAAGCGGAAGGATAACCAGAAAATGGATAAAGTAATAAGCCGTGGCCAACCGTGACAAGGTCACATAGATGCCTTCAGCTGGCTTTCCCCCGAGATACCCGAGCAGAACACAATCTGCCAACAGAAGCCAGAAGAAGACCTTAAAGAGAGGGCGGAAACGGCCACTTCTTACAGGGGAACGGTCAAGCCATGGCAGAACAAACAGCACAGCGATCGCACCAAACATAAACAATACACCGCCAAGCTTATCAGGTATTGCTCTCAAGATCGCATAAAATGGCAGGAAGTACCATTCTGGCACAATATGCGCAGGCGTCTGCAATGGATTAGCAGGAATGTAATTATCCGGATGCCCTAAATAGTTAGGATAAAAGAAAATCGCTGATGCAAAAATGGTCAAGAACACCATCGCACCAAACAAATCCTTACTGGTATAATAAGGGTGGAAAGGAATGGTATCTTGCTTACCACTGACATCAATCCCAAGGGGATTATTTGAACCAAAACGGTGCAAGGCAATGATATGCAGGATCACCACGCCAACAATTAAAAACGGCATCAGGTAATGCAAAGCAAAGAAACGGCTTAGCGTTGGGTTATCAACCGAAAACCCACCCCAAAGCCAAGTCACAATGCCGTCACCCACCAGTGGAATAGCCGAAAACAGATTAGTAATCACGGTAGCGCCCCAGAAGCTCATTTGCCCCCAAGGCAGAACATAGCCCATGAATGCCGTTGCCATCATCAACAAAAGGATTACGACCCCTAGCATCCAAAGTATCTCTCGTGGTGCTTTATATGAGCCATAATATAGCCCGCGGAAAATATGAATATAGACGACAATAAAGAAGAAACTGGCGCCATTCATATGAATATAGCGGATCAGCCAACCATGGTTCACATCACGCATAATGCGCTCAACAGATGCAAAAGCATGATCCACATGCGGCGTGTAATGCATAGCTAAGATGATACCCGTGACAATCATCGTCACCAAGGCAAGCCCAGCAAGAGAGCCGAGATTCCAGAGATAGGATAAATTTTTCGGGGTAGGATATTCATGCAATTCGTGATGCATGAAACTAAACACCGGAAGCCGGTGATCAATCCACTTAACAACAGGATTTTTGAACTCAGGAGATGCCATTATCGTTACTCCTATTAACCAATCTTAATGACGCTATCAGATAAAAATGCATAAGGTGGCACTTCGAGGTTCGTAGGCGCAGGGCCTTTGCGAATACGGCCAGAAGTATCGTAATGCGAGCCATGGCATGGGCAGAACCAGCCATTAAAGTCGCCTTTTACTTCACCAATTTTTTGTCCCAAAGGCACACAGCCAAGATGCGTACAAATGCCCTGGATCACTAAATATTTTGGGTTCTCTGCTCGACTAGCATCATCTTGCGGATCACGCAGATCATCCAAACTCACAGCTTCGGCTATTTTGATTTCTTCTGCGGTTCTGTGCCGAATAAAGACCGGACGCCCGCGCCATTTTACCGTAATCGCCTGACCTTCTTCGATCGCTGAGACATCAACTTCAATCGTGGATAGGGCAAGGGTATCTGCCGCTGGATTCATTTGATTGATTAAAGGATAGGCAACGGCCACAGCACCAACCGCCAACATGGTGTTGGTTGCTACAACGATAAAATCGCGCCGCCCCTGATTTTCAACAGTTTCGCTCATAACTCCCCCTCAATATCCCCAACTTGTATCAGGTTGGGCCGCATCACATGAGTGCTTGCGATACTCATATAGCTAATATAGCGACAATATAACCATGTCGATAATCCTGACCAAGTGAATAATTGTATCTAGCCTCATGATCCGCCTTTTCTGCGACCAATTGCCCTAATTGGCGTCATCATCATCTCAGAAAACCAGATCAAATATCATGGCATAACCCATTAGGGCCAACGCACCTCTGGCGGCATCGACATTAAGATAGCTTCAACATTCCCCCCTGTGTTGAGGCCAAAGATCGTCCCACGATCATAAAGCAGATTGAACTCTACATAGCGGCCGCGGCGGATCAGTTGAAATTCCCTATCTTCAGGGGTAAAGGGGGTATCCATGCGGCGACGGACTAATTTAGGATAAATATCCAAAAACGCCTGGCCAACATTTTGGGTAAAGGCGAACTCATTTGCGAAGTCCCCTTCATCAAGATAATCATAGAAAATTCCGCCAGCACCGCGTTTTTCGTTGCGATGCTTGAGGGTAAAATACTCATCACACCATGCGCTATATTCAGGATAATAATTCGGGTCATACGCATCACAACAGGTTTTCATGCTGGCGTGAAAATCGGTGACATCTTCATCCTGCCATATGATCGGAGTCAGATCAGCACCGCCACCAAACCAACGCTTCCCTTTTGATAGGCTTCCCGTGTTCAGGTAACGTGTGTTCATATGAACAGCAGGCACATAAGGGTTCTGCATATGCGCCACCAAAGAAATACCGCTAGCCCAGAAATAAGGTGTTTGATCCGTACCGGGGATTTGCCCCCGAAACGCTTCACTAAACTCGCCATTTACCGTGGAAATATTGACCCCAACTTTTTCAAATACCTGGCCTCGCATCACAGACATTACACCGCCGCCGCCACCATCTCTTTGCCATGGGGTTTGTTCAAACTTGCCCGCCAACCCCGCATCAGGATTTTTAGCAACATAATCTTGCTCAATAGCCTCAAACGCTGCGCAAATGTTATTGCGAAGCGAACGAAACCAGTCTTCAGCTTGAGTTTGCCGTTCCTGATAAAGCGCCTGATCAATCGGTTGTGAGAGGGTATGTTTCGCCATCAGATGATCCCTTTATCTTATCTTTTCCGTTGGCTTTTTATGGGTGGTCATTTTTTCTGGTCATGACGGCAACGTGCCTTGATTGCCTCCAGCAACCTGTCGCGATCAGCAGAAAAATGACTATCCAGCCAAACCTCTTCTATCTCAGCCAAGATCTGGCCAATAGTTTTGCCATCATCAATACCAAAGGAACGGATATCATCTCCGGTCACTGGCAAGATGGGAACATCATAACCCCTGATCCTCTCTAGGTGATCCGACGTTATTGTCGCACCCTCTAAATCAGGCATTTTGTTTTGTTTAGGGTTCTGTCTGAGCCAATTCACTATGAGAGTTCCGGCAACCTGCTCTCCTGACCAGCCCTGGCGATGACAAAACCGCCAGACTTCCTCTTGCCAATATTCTCCTGTCAGCCGTTGCATTTGCGATAATGACAAGGGTGATCCAAAACGCTTAAGGTTTAGCTGTTCTTTCAGAGACAGTTTCCAGCCTTGGGCAAGTCTGAGGGTTTGGTCTTCTGGCAGCAGGACCGCCAAGGCTATCATAGGGTCTCGCCTTTTATCCCATTGCAGCCATTTGTCATAGCTGTGGATATCCCAATCTTCTTGGCAAATCGCCGCAAGCACATTGAGTTCCTTCATCAGTTTCAGGCTGGCTACTGAACCAGACGACAGAATCTTGCGCATTTCTATCGCCACTCTTTCCCCAGAAAGCGTGTCTAAATATGACGCCGCTCTGGTTAAGTCTGATTTTGTTTTTTCATCTGGCGCCAACTGGCCAAAGCGCGCATAAAACCGAAAATAGCGAAGCACACGCAGATAGTCTTCTTTCAGTCGGTCAAGCGGGTCGCCTATGAACTGTATCCTACCCGCCTTGATATCATCTTGCCCGTTATGCAGGTCAATCACCTCACCTGATGCCGTCAAATAAAGACTGTTGATGGTAAAATCGCGGCGGCAAGAATCCGCCAACCAATCATCGGTAAAGCTAACCTCTGCATGTCGCCCATCAGTGGTGACATCTATGCGCAATGTGGTCAACTCAACCTTTTTCTTTGGGTCATCTGGATCAAAAATGGTGATTGTGCCATGGGAAAGCCCCGTCGGAATGACCTTAAGACCGTGGGATGCCATTAATGTCATGGCTTGATCTGCTGGAAGGGGTGATGCCATGTCAATATCTGGATAAGAGGCCGTCAATTGCCCAAGCATCATGTCACGG
>JAQCJL010000141.1 GCA_027593125.1 Pseudomonadota bacterium
AAATTAAAAAATGTTGTATTTTTGGGCTATTCGCCATCAGGCGTGTCGTCAGTGACATTTAATTCTAGCAAGGGAAAAGTGATCCAAAACCGGCATCCCTGCCCCGGCAGATTCTCAACCCCATATTTACCGCCCCAGCGGTCAACCGCATGAGCCACCGAAGATAAACCAAAGCCACGGCGTTTATGATCTGTTTTTGTGGATATGCCGGGCGCAAAGACCTTATCCAAGGAAACCCCTTTGATCCCAGGGCCATTATCAGAAATTGACAACTCACACCAACCGTCATGCTGACGAACGGAGATATAGATAATGATATTTCCGCCACCAGTTTCCATAGAATTGCGAACAAATTGCAACAGAATACGATGCAGCAGAATAGGATTAATAAAGACCGGGGCAGTCACTATCGCCCCAATTTCAATTGTAACCGTGTTGGACGTCACAAGGGATAAACTAGGGATAATCCCACGAAGCAGGTTTTCTAGTTCATACTGAGTCATGATGACTTGGTTGTCTTCACTAGTGCTGTCGCGTGTCAGATCATTTACCAGCCGTGACGCCAGCGTAATGTGATTGCGGATGGTTTCCAGCACTTTACGCTTATCTTCTGGATTGGTGTTTGGTTTTTCCAGTTGGTCACAACCTGCTAAAATAGCCATCAGGTTATTATTAACATCATGCGCCAAGCCCCGAAGCAGAATATCCTTATCAGTCCCAAGGATTTTGGAATACTCATCAACAAGAATATCTGCCGATTCGCTAAGATATTTTTTTTCTTTCACTTTCAAAGATAGACCCTATCTGTTCTATCGTCAGCAAAACTAAAAAATCATGACGCTAAAAAGGCTGACAGTACAATACACTGCTTAATGCAACAGATTCCAAACTAGCAACAAAAAGTTAACAAACCGTTAACGGGCATAAATATCTTGGCTAACGGCATCAAAAAAGAGAAAGGCAGGTGCAAATCCACACCTGCCTGAACAATATCACCTTTTAAGCTTACTTATTGGGGGTTAGTCGTCGCGGTGAGTTCTTTCATTACGCTCATGACGCTCTTGTGCATCAAGGGTGAGAGAAGCGATAGGCCTAGCCTCAAGGCGCTTCAGGGAAATCGGTTCATCCGTTTCCTCACAATATCCGTAAGTGCCATCATCAATCCGGCGAAGCGCAGCTTCAATCTTTGAGAGCAATTTGCGTTCTCTGTCGCGCGTCCGCAACCGAATTGAGGTGTCACTCTCAACTTGAGCACGATCCGTAATGTCCGGCTTTTGTAGATTTTCTTCGGAAAGATTATTTAGCGTTTCCGACGCATCCGAAAGCAAATCCTGCTTCCATTTAATCAACTTTTGGCGAAAGTATTCAATCTGAACCGGATTCATAAACTCTTCCTTTTCGGTAGGTTTATAATTTTCAGGAAGAATAATAGCGCCGTATGCTATCTTATTTTCATCACTTTTTTTAGATTCGCCTGCCATGGTCAACCTCGATTAAAATCTTGCTGAAAATATCAGAACTGAGTTTCTGATATCTCCCCTCAGTATGTCCTGTCCTTTTCTTAGGGACTCAAGACAACATTGAAAGGGTCTCACTTGGGTCTTATTACTGACTTGTAAGGCGGCAATATATTTATCTCGCCATGCCAACGCAAGTGCCTAAATGGTAATTTCACATAAATTTTACAATCGTTAACGCCAGTTTAGAAATTAGGTTTCCCGCATATCACGAATTGTTGATTTGCTAATTAATTAGATAATCGAAATATTAATCCAAAGCATAGGTATAGCAACAAATGGATACGCTGATTTCAACGAATGATTAACAGCGATTAATGATCCTTAAGATGTTAACCCACCATGCCACGCGAAGACGAAAGTTAATTTTGTTACCTTTGAGGAGTACGAAAATGAATGTTTTAATCATCGAAGATGATCCAATGATCGCAAAATCCCTGTCCCTTGCCTTAACCGATGAAGGACATCATTCTAATATTTGTGGCACCGCTGAAGAAGGTTATTTTGCGGCAAGGGATCACTTTAACGATGGGATCAGCGCCTATGATGCCATTATTCTGGATATTAATCTGCCAGATGGTGATGGCATTAAGCTTTCAAAAACTTTGCGAAGCAACAAAATCTCTACGCCTGTACTGGTGGTTTCTGGTCGCACATCAACAACGGATAAGGTCGTGGCACTGCGATCTGGGGCAGATGGTTATCTGACCAAACCTTTTGATCGGCAAGAGCTAGTCGCCAATCTTACCGCTATTGTTCGGCGTTATAATGGTCATACGGATTCTCATATTGTCACTGGGCCAATCTCCCTTGATCTCAGCAACCGGTCTGTGACCGTGAATGGTGATAAAATCAACCTAACTGGTAAAGAGGTACAGATTTTAGAACTCTTGTCTTTGCGAAAAGGCAGCATCATCACAAAGAATCAGATCATCAATCATCTTTATGAAGGGCGGGATGAACCCGAATCAAAAATTATTGATGTGTTTGTTTGCAAATTGCGTAAAAAACTGGCTGAGAAAGCCAATCAGCGCAATTATATCCATACCATTTGGGGGCAAGGCTATGCCCTGCGTGACCAACCTGTGCTGATGACGTAATCTTCCTCCCCCTCGACAAAGGCATAGTTGGCCCCATATGATCCCCATAAGATTATCCTTATGGGGATCAAGTATGATGGGCCTGCAATCAAACTATATTCTGTTTCAGCCAGGGGATTTTGTGCGTCTTCAAGGGCATGATGATTGGGGCATTGGTCAGGTGCAATCAGCAATCGGCCCTAAAATCACTGTTAATTTTGATCACAAAGGCAAGCAAATCATTAATATTGATCATGCTGCGCTTATTCCTGTTGCGCCAGATGAATGGCATCAGGCCAACACCGAGTAAAGTTTATTTACCCAGATCACATCGTAACCCTTGCCTTTCTGATCTTGAGGCCTCATATCAAATGGCATGACAGTTAAAGCTTATCCAGATGATCATCCCAATTGGCCACGCCACCCAAAAACCGGTATTTTGCTTGTCAATCTGGGCACTCCTGATGGAACTGATTACCGTTCCATGCGGCGTTACCTGAAACAGTTTTTATCCGACCGCCGCGTGGTTGAAGCCCCGCGGCTGTTATGGTGGTTTATTCTCAACTGCATTATTCTTGTGCGGCGACCTTCGCGCTCGGGTGAGGCCTATGCCCGTATCTGGCTGGACGACAAAGACGGATCACCCTTGCGGAAATACACGCGTCTGCAAGCCGAAAAACTCTCTGCTATGATGACAAAAGATGGGCATAGCGAAGATAAGCTTATGGTCAGTTGGGCGATGCGTTACGGCAACCCCTCTATTCCTGATCGCTTACGGGAATTAAAAGACGCCGGATGCAATCGGTTATTAATCGTGCCCCTTTATCCGCAATATGCCGCTGCCACCACTGCGACTGTTCAGGATGAGGTGTTTCAATGGATGATCAAACAGCGTTGGCAGCCTGCCGTTCGCACTGTTGCCCCATGGCATGATCATCCAGTCTATATCAAAGCCCTAGCCAACAGCATTAAAACCAGCCTAAAGCCTTATCCAAAAAAGGATCAGCCAGAGATCGTTTTGGCGTCTTTTCACGGCATTCCAGAGCGGTACTTTGTGCAAGGTGATCCCTATCATTGTCAGTGCATGAAAACCGCACGTCTGTTGAGAGATGAACTAGGCTGGTCTGATGATCGCTTTAAGGTGAGCTTTCAATCCCGTTTCGGTCGTGAGCCTTGGCTCAAACCCTATACTGATGAGACGATTGATGAACTTGCGCATGCTGGGGTTAAGCATATGGCGATTTTAGCACCGGGGTTTAGTGCCGATTGTTTAGAAACCTTAGAAGAGCTGAATATGGAAGGCAGAGAAGAGTTTTTAGATAATGGCGGTGAAAAATTCACCTATATTCCATGCCTTAACGATAGCGATAATGGCATGGCAGTAATCAAAGCCCTTGTGGACGAAAATATCGGTGGCTGGGTATAACCGGCAAAATGGTGCTTTTCTGGTCTTTTCAGTTATCAGAAATGCTGATATAACCGCTCCATCGCGGTCGTGGTGTA